>JAFLJY010000229.1 GCA_022712755.1 Gammaproteobacteria bacterium | reverse complement strand
ACAATCAATAAATCGTGACTGGATCTTTTTCCTCGTTCCCGTTTTATTAGGTATAGCTGCTTCTATCGCACTGGTATTAACTGGTGACGAGGTATTGATAGCAGTAGGTGTTTTTCTTTTACTGGCAGGTATCAGTTCTGGTTTATATATAAGAAAATTGACTACGCAGAACAACAATAGAGCAATGTATTATGAAGATGAAAAACATAAATCAAATGAATATATTGAGTCATTAGAAAATCTTTGTAAACAAATGTTACCAATATTGTCCAGGCAAATACAAAGCTCAAATAGTCAAACTGAAGAAAGTGTTACAGAATTATCACAGGGGTTTTCAGGATTAAGCACCCATCTGGAAGAAGTGATTTCAGCATCCCAAAATAGAAGCGAAAATTTGGGTGATGGTAACGGCATGATTAATCTGTTTAGCGAAAGTCAAAGCTCATTACAAACCGTAATTGATGCTCTCGAAGCATCCTTAAGTCGTGAAAATAGCTTTCTTAATGATGTGCAAAATTTGTCTGCACAAGCTGAAGAACTAAATGAAATGGCTGGTGCGGTAGGGCAAATTGCAGACCAGATTAATTTGTTGGCATTAAACGCAGCTATTGAAGCAGCACGAGCGGGTGAACATGGGCGTGGTTTTGCGGTAGTTGCTGATGAAGTACGAAAACTTGCCTCTATGTCAGCTGAAACCGGTCAACAGATGATAGAAAAGGTCAGTAATATTGGTGAAGCTGTTAATAATACCTTAAAACAAACAGAAAGCTCGATTGAGCATAATCGTACCGCTGTTGTAGATGGCAAAGAAACCATCGAATCTGTTTTCGCCCGTCTGCAGGATACCATCGAAACCTTACAGGATGACAGCTCTTCCTTGCGCTCAGCAAGTGAAGATATTAGAGATCAAATATCAAATGTTCTGGTCAATTTTCAGTTTCAGGACAGGGTTTCACAAATACTTTCCAAGGTGCTTGTTGATATTAATGACATGGTTGATGACGTGGATGGCAGACAAATGCAGCGTAAACAAAGTAATATTTTATTGCCGTTTGAATACCAGAAAAAAATCCATGATATGCAATCGCATTACACAACAGATGAGCAACGTCATAACCATAACTATGCAAATGCCCACCAGGGTCCTAATGGAAACGAATCAGAATTCACACTTTTTTAGCAAACCCAATTTTTATAATAAGATTTTAATAAGCATTTTAGCAGACCAGCTTTAGTAGACAGTATTAGTAGGAGAGTACAGATGTCAAAAACAATTATGGTAGTCGATGATTCATCATCAATCAGACAGGTAGTGAGTATCGCGCTCAAAAGCGCTGGTTACCAGGTCATTGAAGCCTGTGACGGTAAAGATGCACTATCTAAATTGACCGGACAAAAAGTTCATTTAATCGTAAGTGATGTAAACATGCCAAACATGGATGGCATAACATTAGTAAAACATGTGAAACAACATCCTCAGTATAAATTTACCCCAATCATGATGCTAACAACAGAATCAGGGGCGAATAAAAAGGAAGAAGGCAGGCAGGCAGGCGCGAAAGCCTGGCTGGTTAAACCGTTTCAACCACCTGCCTTGTTGTCAGCAGTAGCCAAACTTGCTTGATGAATAGTTAAAAGTGAGTAGGTCGGGTTAGCGCAGGCCTTTGTCGGGTTACGCTATCGCTAACCCGACCTACAAACTAATAACTTAAAACATATAACTTACCATATAAAAACTAAGGGAATAACAATGAATATAAAAATAGAAAATAATGAAAAAAAACATAACTTGATCCCACGCTCTACGTGGGAATGCATACGAGAGCACAAGGTTTATGGCTGGTCGTTGATACACATTCCCGCGCAGAGTGTGGGAACGAGAATTAATCCAAACGGGAATAAAAATGAGTATAAAGATTGAAAATGATGAGGAAAAAACATCACTTTGTATTGATGGTGAGCTAACAATTTACACCGCACAGGAATATGCACAATCAATTATTGCCAGTTTTGCTGATATAGCTACTGCTAATAAAAATCTGGAACTCGACATGACTGATGTTGATGAGATCGATACCAGTGGGCTTCAGTTATTAGCAGCAATGGAAAAAGAGCGAGTAGCTAACGGCTGTAAAATGAAAATCACTTCTGCAAGTGAGGTTGTCAACGAAGCACTTGAAACAAGCCAGCTATTGACTAACCTATCGTTGGCGAATGAAGGCTGTGAAAAACGGGGATCAGTCCATCAGGAGAACGTGCAATGAACATTGAAGACACCTTTCGTGAAGAAGCAGATGAGTTATTAATTGATCTCGAAGCAGCAATGCTGGAACTTGAAGAGCAACCAGGCGATGCAGATTGTGTTGATCGTGCTTTTCGCGCTATGCATACCATAAAAGGGTCAGGTTCAATGTTTGGTTTCGATAAACTGGCCTCTTTTACCCATCATTTAGAAAACGCCTTTGACCTTATACGCGGTGGTGACCTTACAATAAGTAAAGAACTCATCAGCATCACACTGGATTCAGGCGATCATATTCGTGATTTACTTGAAGACAAAGAATCTAATAGTGAATTGGATGGCGAATCGTCACAACTGCTAGAACGTCTTAGCCTGTTGGTTGATAATTGTGTGGTTGATAGTAGTGTAGTTGGTAGCAGGGACGAGCAGAATACAGATGCCGCTATCGCTACAACTACAACTAGTAATAATGAATCATCACCTGACGAAACAACAGCACATAAAACTCAAACATTCCGTATACGTATAAACCCGGATGAAGACGCTTTCGCCAGCGGCATGGATCCATTACCTGTGTTGCGTGAACTAGTGACTATGGGGGCGGCAATAGGTTCGTGCCATGTCACTACTATTGCATGTGATTTACCCACCCTTACTGAAATGAATCCTGAGAAATGTTACCTGATGTGGGATTTAATATTAACCACCGATGAAAACATAAAAACCATAGAAGATGTTTTTATCTTCGTACAGGATGACTGGGAAATTAATATCGAACAGGTTGATAAAAGCGGTCACTGGTCAGATACCCCTGAAGAAAAACAACTAGGTGAAATATTAATTGAAAAAGGTGATGCAACAGCCGATCAAATTCAACAGGCTCAGGTACAACAAAAGAAAATAGGCGAAATATTAACAGCCTCAGAAAACATACCAGAAGACAAGATAAAGTCTGCTTTAGATGAACAAAAAGTGGTTAAAAAAGTTCATAAACAACGCAAAGCAAAAGAAACCGTCAATGTAAAAGTCCCCGCTGAAAAACTGGATGTGTTAATGGATCTGGTAGGGGAGTTAGTCATCGCACAGGCACGATTAAACCAGACAGCAAGTGATTTGCTCGATCCAGCACTCGTCAGTATTACCGAAGACATGGAGCGTTTAACCACAGAGTTACGTGATAATACACTGGGTTTGCGAATGTTACCTATTGGTACAACCTTTGGACGATTCCGTCGCCTGGTGCGTGATCTATCTAACGACCTGGGTAAAAAAATTGAACTAGTAACAGAAGGTGCAGAAACAGAACTGGATAAAACCGTTATCGACAAACTGGGGGATCCATTAGTGCATCTAATACGCAACAGTATCGACCACGGTATTGAAACCCCTGAAGTACGGAAAGCCGCAGGAAAATCAGAAAAAGGTACCGTGTTATTAACCGCTGTACATTCAGAAGGTAATGTCGTTGTTACCATAAAAGATGATGGCGGTGGTCTGGACGCAGAAGCAATACGCTTAAAAGCCATAGAGCGTGGCGTTATAACAGAGGACTCAACACCAACACCACAGGAATTATACAACCTGATATTTGATGCCGGTTTTTCAACAGCAAAAGTTGTCTCCAATGTTTCCGGTCGTGGCGTAGGTATGGATGTTGTTAAACGTTCTATTGAATCATTACGCGGCAAAGTCAGTATAGATAGTACACCAGGGCAGGGTAGTACTGTCACTATTGTATTACCACTTACCTTAGCCATCATCGAAGGACTATTAATCGGGGTTGCTGATGAATATTACGTTATCCCATTATCAATGGTGGAAGAATGCATAGAACTGACTTCTGAAGAAGTTGTGCAGTCAAAAGGAAATCGCCTGGTTGAAGTACGAGGTGAACTGGTGCCCTATTTACGCCTAAAAGAATGTTTTGCAAATAAAGGCAGTGAGCCTGAAATAGAGCCCCCAGAAATAGAACAAGTCATTATTGTTAGAGATGGCGACACGCGTTTTGGATTTACCGCTGATGAAGTGGTAGGGCAACACCAAACCGTGATAAAAGGGCTTGGAAAAATGTATGAACGCGTTAAAGGTTTATCAGGTGCAACCATACTCGGCGACGGTTCAGTCGCCTTGATACTTGATGCGCCTGCATTAATACAACTGGCTGTGCATGACAATAGCGTGATGCACTGACTGAAAAGCAATGGTTAATTATTAATGGTTAATGGTTAATGGTTAATGCGCAGTAGCACAGGGATATGCCGCTAACGTACCAAAGGATGGAAAAACAAAACCAGGCCTTAACTGCGGGTGTTTATTATGGCTTTCTCTGACGAATTCCCACGCAGAGAGTGGGAACTATGAACAACCTGCGTTCACAAGCATTAAATATTATAAATTATGAAAACAAATGTAAATTTATCTACGTTTAAAAAATTAACATTCAGTGGCATAACAGGTTTATGGAAAAACTTACCATTGTTCGGCAAGTTCATGTTTGGTTTTACCTTACCAGCAGTGCTCATGTTGTATACCGGGTTCGCCGTTGTAGATGATTTTAGTCAACTGGAGAAAAATCTGAAAACAGGTGATCAGGATAATAACAGGGCAATCGATTACCTCACTAAAATAGAACACAATCTGGAAAATAGTTCACAATCCCTGAGATA
>JAFLJY010000313.1 GCA_022712755.1 Gammaproteobacteria bacterium | reverse complement strand
ACGACGCTCTTCCGATCTGCTTCCAATTAGAGAGAGACTATTCTCAGGCCTTTCTACGTTATATGGACAGTCTGAATATAAAAAAATGGTGTATGAAATATACCATGATTATGTGCGCCGACTAAAATTTGACGGTAAGGAGATGGCTGTTGCTGATTTCTTTTTTATTAATAATTACATCGTTTCAACAATGGATGTACAAGAGTTATCTGATTGCTTATTGATGGTGGATCTTTGTGAGCATCTAGATGCTCTCGAAATTGAATATCCTGAAGAATGGAAAAGTAACTTTACAAATAGTACTTTACAGTTATCTGACCTGCTGTTAGAAGATAGGCATGAAATGCGTATGCTTGAAATGGGGTATACGGAGTATAGCGAATATCGAAAACAGCAACTCGTTGAACACTTTACTGATTTGTCTGTTGCCGAGTTTAGATCTTTTATCGAGCAATGTTGCGCATTACATATGGCTTTATCAGGACGAGAAAGAGATTATTCATTAAAAGGCGGAATAAGTATGGCTATTTCTGCGATAGCTATTGCTCATCCGACGACATTCTCTGATATGGTCTCAATTTACTTGGATTTCGACGACATTCTTGAAGTACATCCTCCTTCTATAGTATCAAGTCTACTCACAACGATGACTGCCGTTCATGCATGGGATCTAATTAATTCAAAATCATACAGGTGGAGAATGTTATGGCGTTCGTCGTATTTTGCACAACTGCCAGAATGTGAGGTGAATGCCGAAATGGTTGAAAGGCTTTTGGAACACATAAAAGAAGTGCCGTGTTATGAGCTACCTAGTTGGATTGACTTTTTGACCGCGTATCAAAGTATTGATGCTGATGTTTTTTCAAAAGCAGTAAGAATATTAGTAACAAGGTCAGTTGAAGATAAAGCTTGCGCAAGGCCTCTGGAGCATATTTATAGTAACCATTCAGATTTATTTGGGCAATGGTTTGAAATATTCAGCGCAGATGAAGCTTTAGCATATGATGCATATCTTGCAGCCTTCAACCTCGATCAACATTTCGATTATTCAGGTGAAGCTTTAGAACTGTTAACTATTCAAGATGAAAACTTTTTGTTAAAACTGGTTGATAGGGTGTATGAAGCAGAGCGCTGGCCATCGTCACATACTTATATGCCAGAGTTGGATTTTCTGTGGCAAAGAGAGACATATTTAGAAGATGTTGAGCAATACGCTATGTATATTTATCAGAAAGAAGATGATTCTTATCATTATGGTGACAATCTATTTACAAAAATTTTCACTAAAGACAAAGGCAAGCCTGCCGTAGAGGAGTTAACGTCAAGAAAAATGGATTTTTTAAGTATGACTGTTGCAAAAAATATTGATGATATTAACTACGTTTGTTTCATTTTTACTGCGGCTAATTTTATGGGTGAAGATTTTATACTAGAGTTGATTAAATTATTTCTTGAAAAAAATAAGAGTTTTGAAGAATTTAAAAAACTTGAATATGAGCGTAGAACAACTAGCTGGTCAGGTAGTAGAGTCCCCATTTTGGAGAGAGAAAAAACACATCTTATTAGCATCCTACCGCTGTTAAATTCAGTCGACTTGCTTGAGCATAGAGCGTACGTCGAAATGCAAATAGAGGCTAAAATAAAGTATATAGAACATGAAAAAAAGAGAGATTATTTAGAAAGTAGAGGGTGAATTAGGTGGTTTCAGTATCAATTTCTGAATTACTACAACTCAAGGGATGTATAAACATTCTCAATTTCTTTTTCCTGAATACATAAATAAGCCATCGTTTGTCGTTGCGTTGCATGGCCCAGTGCTTGCATCAACAACGGTAACGGTGTGTCCTGTTTAGTACGCTGCATAAACCCCCATGTTTTACGTAATGTATGGCTACCGTAATTACCTTTAAGATTTACGCGAGCACACCAATCCTTAACCAAGTTATTCAACGTCGACACTGTAAGCGGATTTGAACCACGTAAACCGGTAAAGAAATACGCATCATCGTCCATGAGACTTAGATCTTTCTTTTTCAATGCTTCTGATTCTCGCGCCTTTAACCACATCTGTACGGCATCATATGCAGCCTGATTAAATGTCACCGAACGATACTGTTTCGTTTTCTGCTGTTTGATTTCTAAAATATCACCAGAGAGGAGGTGAGCGATGTGGCCGACACGGATGGATAATAATTCAGATGCACGAAAGGCCGTATTAATCCCAAGAACAAACAAGCAATAATTTCTCGGTTGTTTTAACAGCAGTGTTTTAATTTTAGAAATAGCCTGGAGTGTTCTAATCGGTTCGACTTTTATCGTGTCACCAGATTTTGGGTGGTTGTAGTTTTTGGATAAATCGGTCATTCTTTAGCTGCCCAAGTATTATTATATATTTAATATTAGTTGGGGTAAATTATACGCTTATTAAGCGAAAAGAACAAGCTAAAACACTAAAATAGCTTGTCATAACAGTATGTTAACGCTTTATTCACCTCCCCAACTTTTGTGTATAAGTTGGGGAGAGCATTAAATGCTATATCTATGGAATATTACAAATTTGCTCGTTCAGCATTAATAAATAGGTATTGGTCTTAGATCCTGAAAAAGGATACTTAAGACTATGGATAATTTAACCCCAGATGA
>JAFLJY010000228.1 GCA_022712755.1 Gammaproteobacteria bacterium | reverse complement strand
TGATTTATTGCATGCAGCAGGTAAAGAAGTGGTGTTATCTACGTTGACCTTGCTTGAGGCAAATTCTGAACTGTTGGCGCTGAAAAAAATCTGCGACAACAAACAATATAGGGTTGAAGCCAATGACATGACAGCCGTGCAACTGCTGTCTGGCAAAACCTCTTTTGTCACTGGCCCTGCGGTAAATATCTATAACTCCCGTACCCTGGAAGTGCTTGCCCGCGCCGGTCTAAAACGCTGGACAATGCAAGTTGAGCTATCAAAAGAAACCCTGGCAACAATGCATCAGAACAGACCGGCGGGAGTTGAAACAGAAGTGTTTGTTTTTGGCAGGCTGCCGCTGGCTTACTCAGCCAGATGTTTTACTGCGCGCGCGCACAACCTGGCAAAAGATGATTGCCAGTTTCGCTGTCTGGATGATGCCGATGGCTTGTTATTGCGAACCCGAGAAGACGAGTCATTTCTTGTGCTCAATGGTATCCAGACGCAATCAGCCAAAACCCAGAATCTCATCAGCGATATCAATGATTTTATTGATCTTAAAGTTGATGTGTTGCGTATTAGTCCACAATCAAAAAACACTGAGCAAATAATTGAAATCTTCGACAACTGCCTGCGTGGAAAAACAAGCGTTGATGAAGCTTCAATCTCACTTCAGCAATATATTATGTCTGGTGAATGTGCTGGCTACTGGCACGGACAGGCGGGTATGGATAGTGCAGGTGTGGGGAATTAGAGCAAGCCAGATAACCTTCCAATAGTAGAGCTATGTAAAATGAACTCAATTCAGACAGAAAAATATTTTAGTGACAAATACAAACTGGGAAGTCCCTTCGACCTGGATAATGATGTTGCCTATCATGCCTGGCTGGAACACAAGATGGATGATTATCCACAGAATATTGAAGATATCATTGTGGAAATTAATGATCCGAGAAAATTAAGTGGCGTGGAATATAAAGTCATTCGTGATCTGCTAAAAAAAACCAATATGGCGATTTATGCAGGCAATACCGGTGATGATCCTAATAAAGATATTCCCGACAAACTGGCTCAGCAGTTCGGACTGTTTACGCCTGATGACAACAGAGGGGCTGATGATGGTATTACGGCTTTGCGCGTTGCCGGCGATGAGTGGCGCGGCGAATATATTCCTTATACAAATAAGCCGATTCACTGGCATACCGATGGTTACTACAATACGCTGCATAATCAAATCAACGCCCTGTTTTTACACTGTGTTTCTCCGGCAGCCAGCGGCGGTGAGAACGCCTTACTGGATCATGAAATAATCTACATTCGCCTGCGTCAGCAAAATCCTGATTATATACGCGTTTTAATGCAGGACGATGTGATGATGATTCCTGCCAACATTAGTAAAGAAGGTGAAATTATCCGGCCTGATCGATACGGTCCGGTGTTTTCTATTTCGGCTGCTGGTGATCTGCATATGCGCTACACCGCCAGAACCCGTAGCATCGAATGGAAGCAGGATCCGCTTGTACATGAAGCGGTAGCCTTGTTGCATGATTACCTGCATACCGATTCACCTTACATATACCGGGGAACACTGCAATCCGGTCAGGGTTTAATCAGTAATAATGTATTACATGATCGTTCTGGTTTTGATGAGGACAAAGAACATAAACGTTTGTTATACAGAATGCGTTATTATCAGCGAATTGCCAATACCTGAGTGACAATGATAAATAATGCCTTACGTACGCTAAAGCATCATATATAAAGCGTTGCATAAGTATTCGCAGTATGTACTTTTGAAACACGCCGTAAATATATCCCTATAGGCTTGACGGTAGCATCCATGCTACCGACAGTTTAAAAAGCACACACTGCGAATACTTATGCAACGATTAATATATAGTCATCCATATGTTTTTTATGTTGTTATTGGTGTAATTTTTTTAGTATTAAACTCGATTATTTCGTTTGATCCCAATCAACGAGACAGTCGTGGTAGAACACCACTTTATCTGGCATCTGAACAAGGGGATGTCTCACAGGTTAAATCATTGCTGGCGAAAGTAGCGCATCCTGATCAAAGAGATGACTGTAAGTGGACGCCATTAATGCGATCTGCTCAGAATAGTCATCTGGACGTATTAACCTTATTGTTAATGTCAGGTGCAGATGTGAACGCGATTGATAAGGGTGGTTTTTCTGTTTTAATGGTTGCATCCAGCGTCCAAAATCCTGCAATATTAACTCTTCTCATTCATCATGGTGCCTTTTTAAATGTGCAGGATTCGGGTTTGGGCTGGACGGCTCTCATCTGGGCGGCGAAAGAAGGGCTTGATGAAAATGTAAAAATTCTTGTGGATGCGGGTTCAGATGTTCGCATAATGGATGTGGCAGGAAAAAATGCGATGGACTGGGCAAGGGAAAATAATCATCAGAAGATTGTAGCATTGCTAAGCTCGTTGAATTCTTAATACAACCGTGGCACTGAGTACGGTTATGGTGCTTCAAAAACAATCCTTATTACCAGGGTAGTAGTCAGCCCGGGAGTTGAACGCTATGTTTGAACTACTATTAATGCGCCACGCCAAATCAGACTGGTCTAGTCATACACCGGATATTGATAGACCGTTGAATGGCAGGGGTAGAGATGATGCCATACGTATGGGTGCCTACCTTAATCAGCAGGGTATAGCTCCAGACACGATGGTGGTCTCAGTCGCTGAGCGAACACGGGAAACAGCCCGCCTGTTATTAAATAGCCTGAGACTGGATGACAAAAATATTATTTTTGACAGTCAGCTTTACCTGGCTGACAGGGAGACGCTGAGCGATGTCATTGAACTTTACGCTAGTGATGATCAATGCTTATTAATTCTGGCGCATAATCCAGGGATGGATTATCTGGTGAGTTACCTGGCCAGCATCGCTCCACCATTATCAGCGAATGGTAAATTGATGACCACCTGTGCGCTTGCCCATTTTCGTCTGGAGTCACTTGATGCACTAACAAAACCGGGGCAGGCTGAACTACTACATTTGATTAGAGCAGCAAACCTCAAAAAAACACAGTGACGATACATAGCGAGCCGCTGTTTTTTTTAAGTGCTTATCGTTATTGTGATGTGGTTACAATTTAGATTGATGGTGCAAGACCAAATAACACGAGTACAAATATTGACATAAAGGCAACGAAAAATGTTAGCCGCCTCATTTCCATTTTTTGGTTCGCAAGCGGCGCTTCCTCATCCCACTGTTCGTCTTCCTTTGATTTCTTAATATCCATCTAACGCTCCTTTTTTTTCTCATTTGTCGCCAGCTTTTTTGTGGCGTGTTAAAAGCATACGTCCGATTGTTGACCTGTGTCAAGTAAATGAGAAAATGTTTCTATATCTTTGATAGTGTGGGCTTTATTTCCCAAAAAGACGCTCATAAACGGGCAGGCTTTTTTGTAACGTAGCTTCTAAATAAGACGATATTTTATGTGAATCCATGTCCATGCCGTCAAGAAAATTTTTCACATACAGCCCCAGTTCTGTGTCACCTTGCATGCGCAGTCGGCGGCTGAAAAACAGTGTGTCGGTATCTTCACGTCGGCTTGCCAGTAACAGGTAGTTATATATGGTTCCCTGTAAAACAAGGTCGGGTGAACGATTTTTATCAGCAGCCGCTAGCTTTTTATTGTCTGGGTTATTGCTCAGGGTGAAGTGGTATTCAATGCCGGCATCTTCAATCGAAATGTGTACGATTTTTCCTTGTAGGAAATCCAGCTCACCTTCTTGCAATTCTTTAATAAATATTTTGTTAAGTGCTGTTACCAGTATTTTATTATGCACAAAAGCAGGCAATATCTTTAACGGCAATGAAAGCGGTGCGGGAAATACTGGTTGAGATTTACTGTTGTTTGATGTTTGCATGTTTTTTTAAGGTAGTTTTATGTTTTAAGTTCCAGGTTTGTGCTTGAAACATATAACTTAAAACGTCTATTATTTGCTGAGCCAATATTCATGTATACGTGTATCGTCTGTTAATTCAGGGTGAAAAGATAAGGCTATATGGTTACCGGCACCTATCATTACCGCATCTCCGTTGTGTCTTGCTAATATGGTAACGTCTGATGTCAGGTTTTCCAGGCCAGGTGCGCGAATAAAAGGGGCTTTGAAAGTACTATTGTTAAACTTAAGCTTTATATCAGCAGTAAAACTGTGAACCTGGGATCCGTAAAAATTACGCAATGCTTTAAATGGTATTAAACCTAAAGGGGTCACGCGTTTATCATCGACTTCATTTGCCATCATAATCATGCCGGCACACACACCCATGACAGCATGATTTTTTGCAAAATCAATAATTGGTTCATATAAACCATTTTTCTGTATCAGCAGACTGATAGTGGTCGACTCTCCGCCGGGTAATATCAGCGCATTACAGTTTTCCAGCTCAGCCGCTTTTCGTACTAGCCGAGATTCAATGTTAAGCCGTGAAAGAATATCAATATGTTTTTGATATGCGCCCTGTAAAGCAAGAACGCCGACCGTATTATTCATGTGATCTGTACATTGATGTCTCGAACAAGTTACTACCAGCCTCTGACAGCCAGGCGTTCTTCTTCGGCAATCTCGGACATGGCTAATCCTTTCATCGCTGGCTGCAGTCCACGGCTGACTTCCAGTAATACGGCTGGATCATCAAAATGTGTTGTTGCTTTCACAATGGCTGCTGCGCGTGCGGCAGGGTCATCGGATTTAAAAATACCCGAGCCAACGAACACAGCCTGTGCACCTAATTGGCGCACAAGTGCTGCATCAGCAGGGGTGGCGATGCCGCCAGCAGAAAAATTAGGCACCGGCAGTTCGCCATGTTCAGCAACATAACAAACCAGGTCATAAGGTGCGCCTAATTCTTTGGCAACACTCATCAGTTGCTCTTTACCGAGTCGGGTAAGACGTTGCATTTCGTCCTGTAAAGCCCGCATGTGACGAACCGCTTCAACAATATTGCCACTGCCGGCCTCGCCTTTGGTGCGCATCATAGCAGCGCCTTCACCAATGCGTCGCAGTGCCTCGCCAAGATTGGTTGCGCCGCAGACAAAAGGCACGGCAAAATCATTCTTATAGATATGGTTAGTGTCATCGGCTGGAGTCAGCACTTCGGATTCGTCAATGAAATCGACTTCCAGTGCCTGCAATATTTGGGCTTCAGCAAAATGGCCGATGCGGCATTTTGCCATAACCGGAATGGAAACCGTATCCTTGATTTGCTGAATCATCTCAGGGTCAGACATACGGGCAACACCACCGTCTCGTCGAATATCGGATGGGATACGTTCCAGCGCCATTACCGCGCAGGCACCGGCATCCTCGGCAATTTTAGCCTGTTCAGCGTTGGTGACATCCATAATAGCGCCGCCTTTAAGCATTTCGGCGAGGCCGACCTTGACTTCAAATGCGCCATCGGCAGTGTTTGTGCTGTTATCAGCAGTGTTGTTATCAGTAGTATTTATCATTGAGGTACTTTTGTAATAATGACTGGTTAGGCTGGCCAGGTATTGGCAATAAGCAATCGGTGAATCTTAGCCGCTTGCCTGGTTTTTGTCCATGACGCAGGTAAGAAAGTTATGGAACAATAAAGACAATATTGAGCCTGATTACGGCTTATTTTTTACCTTTTGACATGCATCATTTGCGAAACCTAATAATGTGTGTACTGTTTTATAGTTAATTAAATACAGTCACTGAATAAGTGCCCTTTAGATATGGCAATCAGGTTGAAGTGGAGTTACCCGTTTTATGTTAAATATTGAAGGCGAAGTTGTTGAGTCAATACCGGATTTTGGCCCGCCCGTTTTACGTTTAGGTTTTCGCCCTTTCTTTTTGGCGGCAGGTGTTTTTGCTATTGTTTCAATGGCAATATGGATGGCAAGTTACACATTTTCTGTTGAAATTGCGTTCGCAGGAATGCCAGCGAATTTGTGGCATGCACATGAAATGCTGTTTGGTTACGTCATGGCGGTGGTTGCAGGTTTTTTATTAACAGCAATAAAAAACTGGACAGGACTGGAAGTGTTGCGGGGTAAAACGTTGGCGGTGTTGTTCAGTCTTTGGTTTGCCGCTAGATTGTTGCCGTTTACTGGTACTTTGTTGCCGGTTGAATTCATTGCTGTAATTGATGTGGCTTTTATGTTTTTTTTAGCGGTCGCCTGTTTGCGACCAGTATTAAAAGTAAAACAATATAAACAGATTGGCATTGTTTCCAAACTGTTTTTACTGATGCTGTGCAACGTGGTTTTTTACTTAGGCATTTTGGGTGTTCTGGCTGAAGGTGTGCAGTGGGGATTAAACTCTGCAATCTACATGATTATTGCTTTAGTGCTGGTAATGATGCGCCGAGTCATGCCGATGTTTATTCAAAATGGCGTGGATGGTGAGGTGAAACTGGTCAACCGCGCCTGGGTCGATCATTCCAGTCTGATTTTGCTAGTGTGTTTATGGATCAGCGATGTATTTACTGAATATGACAACTTCACCGCTATTTTTGCCGTACTTTTAACCTTATTGCATACTTTACGATTAGCGGGTTGGTATACCAATAAAGTCTGGTCTAAATCGTTAGTGTGGATACTGGTAGCGGCATACGTTTTTATTATTTTGGGTTTTGCCTTAAAAGCACTCTCCATAACGTCTGACGTTTCGCCCTTCTTGTCAGTATATGCATTCACCGCAGGAGGTATTGGGTTACTGACCATAGGCATGATGTCGCGTGTATCATTAGGCCATACCGGTCGTAATGTATTTGAGCCACCGAGCATTATTTTCTGGAGTTTCGCGATACTATTAGCTGGTGTAATCGTACGCGTAATTTTCCCGTTATTCACTATGGACTTATACCTTTACTGGGTTGGGATTTCGCAGCTGTTATGGATGATAGCGTTTGCCATTTTTGTTTATGTGTATGCGCCTATGTTGCTGAGTGCGCGTGTTGATGGCAGGGATGGCTGATTTTTCTCATGCGGAACAATGCAACGTTACAGTCGATCTCAAAACGTGAGGGCATAAAGTGACTGGGGCAAGATTGTAATCATGATTTGATCAGAGGGTGCACAGCATAAATTAGGGGTTTGTGTTCTATTCGCCAATATTCACATCCTTACCTGCTTCCAGCAGTTTTTCGGTTTTTCTGTCCATGTAGTCATATACAACCTTAGGATATTGAATGTGATGGCGCTCGCCCACATAGCGAAGTGACTCTAGAAAGTGATAGTGGTATAGCATGCTTTCAATTCGCAATATTTCTTTTCCCTTGTCGAAAAGCACAATCGTCGGGTGATACGAAATCTTCAATTTCTCCGCGTATTTTTGCGGTGTTGTTATTTTACCTTCAGCATCAATCATTTTTTCAGATGATGATGCATCAAGGCGTATAAAAGTGAAGTTTTTTAATACTTCAATTACATCATCATTACTTAAATGACCTTCATGCAATGCGATGCAGTCCGTGCAGCCTTTTTCTTCAAATAAAATAGCCAGTGGCTTGTTGTTTGTGGCGCTCAGATCCTTGCTCCTGGTTAGCAGAGGATGAGGGCGGAAATTATACGAAGCCACTTTCCTTTGGCTACTATATTGAGCTAGAGATATATCGTGATAGACTCCTTGCTGCACATAATCGAGAACATATTTAAATTCCTGAACTGTTCGGTAACCGTTGATTCTGGCAACAACTTTGTAGTCGCTATTGAAGAAAATGACAGCGGGTGTATAGATCACGTTTAATTTCTCAGCCAGCTCTTTTTCTGTGAGCACTGTTTCCTCATTTAATGCGACTTCACGATCGCCTCGAATATTGATTGCTACAACATCAAAATGCTCTTTGATAAAGCCTGTATAAGGTGCGTTTTTGAAATTTTCTTCAGTCATCTTGTAGCAATATGGGCAGTCATTGAGATGAAGAAAGAGCATTACATGTTTGTTCGACTCGGTAGCTTCATCGACATCCTCAGTAATGTCGAGAAAGCTTTCCTTGAACCACTGTGGATGCTCTGAAATTTTACCGCCAAGTATTTTTCCGGTCGAAACTTTGTTGGATGGGGTCTCTGCTGCATGTGTGAGTGTAAAATTCATAAGGATGCCAGCGGTAGCTAGCACCAGTATGGTCAAAAATCGAGAGATGGATTTTTGTATGTGGAGCTTTATTTTCGTATTGTGTTTGTATGATATGAACATATGCTATTTAATGATGGTGTTATGTGTTAGTCGTGGACATTAACTGAATATCATGAGAAAGCCAAATTGAATATTGCTGAAAGAAAAATAGCGGCAGAAACGGTGGCTGCGGTTAATAATTTTTAGTTGTTTGGGTGTCTTTATTGTCTAATGGTCAGCGTTTTTCCTTTCTGAATAATCTCAAAGTGTTTGAGAAAGTTCATGCCTAACAATATTTCGTCCCCCGTTATGTTAGGCAAAATGGTGGCGTTTAAGCCGTTGAGTCCTATCTCGCCAATGGCAACGCTATCCAGTCGCGTACGGTATGCCCTGGCGTTTCCATTTGCGGTTTTAACAATAATGCTTCGGCCTTTGCTTAAACCTATTTTGTCGGCGACTGATTCAGGTATGGCAATATCACTTGCTCCCGTATCCAGTAAAAAGGTTACTTTGTACTCATTGATGGTTCCGCTGGTAACATAATGGTTGTAAATGTTACGTTGCAGAACAACTTGTTTTTGTTGCCCGATTACATCGGTGACAATGTTTTGATTAGGGTTGCTGCGTTGCAAGATTAAATGGTCGAAGCCAACAAATAGAATAGTTAAAAAAATTATCCATGCAACAACGGTCATGGTTGTTCCTGCGCGGGAGATAAAATCGCCCTGATTATTCTTTTTTTGCATTGCGTTGTATTGCTAGTGAGCTAATTTTCCAGTTCGATTTTAATGATTTCGCCAAATTCGGTGATTTCTATTTCGTATTTTTTGCCATTGATCAGTTTTCCTTCCAGTTCGTATATGACGGTTTCGCCTTCAAGTTCCTTTTCGGCTTCGTTTAAAATGATTCCCGGTAATATGTTTTGTACAATGGTGATGACATTAGCGGGTACGTCGGATACAGGGATTTCAGTGTCGTTATTATTATCGGCGCAGGCAGTTATTAATGTTAGCGTTAACAAGGTAATAACAGATAGTATTGTGTGTTTTTTCATTGTGCGAACCATTAATCAGTCTAGGAGCTTGTCCGAGAATAGAAATCGTAGCGAAAATCACAGAAAGGTTATAAGGTGAGTTTATTGAATGAGGCGAATATTGGGTATATTTAACGATTTCAATAAGCTCAGATTATGACATTTATGGGATTTGCAGTAGGTTCTCCATTCTCGGACAAGCTCCTTGGTTAGATGTTCAGTGTGCGACCACCATCAACGGCAATTATCTGACCGGTGATGTAATCAGCGTCTTTGACTAAAAACAGGATGGTCTTTGCTATATCTATGGGCTGGCCAGGTCTTTTTAAAGTGATGCGTTCTAAAATAAGGTTTTTGGTGTGATCGGGCATATCGTTCTCAGGCCATAATATTGCACCCGGTGCAACGCCGTTGACTCGAATTTCTGGCCCCAGTTCTTTGGCAAGGGACAGGGTAAGCATAGCTTGCCCGGCCTTGGCAGCGCAGTACACAGTGTGCCCTTTCATTGGACGTTGGCCATGTATATCAATTATATTGACAATATTGCCTTGCGTTTTTGCCAGATAGGGTGCGGCTGCCTGGGCAAGAAATAAGGGGGCTTTCATGTTGCTGTTGACCAGGTTGTTCCAGTCATCCGGGGTAATGCTACCGATGGGCGTGGGATAAAAACTTGATGCGTTATTGATTAAAACATCAAGTCGGTGCCAGCATTGATATGCCTGTTCTATAAGTAAATCATAAATGGTTTCGTCATTTAGATCGCCCTGTATGACTTTTGCGGAATCAGGGCGCTGTTTATTCAGCGTTTGTGCCAGCTCATCGGCTGTTTGTCGCGACAAACGGCAGTGTATGATTACCCTGTATCCTGCCTGGTGAAGCAAACGTACGGTTTCGGCACCAATGCGTTTAGCGCCACCTGTCACCAGAGCACATTT
>JAFLJY010000227.1 GCA_022712755.1 Gammaproteobacteria bacterium | reverse complement strand
ACGAATAACGCAAAAGGCGCAAATAAAAACATTTTAAAATTTATAAACTGTATGTCTAGTTAGCGGCAATGTAAACAGGCTTTTCACCAGTTATTACATAAGAATTTGTTTTTTTGCGTCTTTTGCGTTATTCGCGGACTATTGTTTTTAAATGTTCGCTTTCATTCGCGGTAAAAATTAAAACTCAGCGGCTTCAACTTCGCTATAAGCCTGCGCACCATGTGGGCCAAGTTCATCAGCGTAACCGGACCAGTCTTTATAAGCAGTGGTTGTTTGTTTTGTAATGCTAATCACGTCACTGCTATCAAGATCATCTTCAAAGGCTTGTTGTGCGGCTTCATAGATCAGCGTCAGATAATTAAGATAATTCTCAACCATAGCCGGGCCGCCGGTTAATCCATGCCCTGGAACATAGGTTTTTGTGTTGCTTTCAAGTATTGTTTTTATTGCTGAGATATTGCCCTGAAAGGTGCCATCGACCATTCTGCCTATGCGCAATGCCAGTACATTGTCGCCCAGAAACACCACGGAGTTTTCGGCAACTTCAATCATGATGTCGGTTTTTGTGTGAGCCGTGCCAGTGTGATGAATTTTAAATTGGGTGTCACCTACTTTAATGACATTGTTATTGTTGACTGCGTTGTCCGGGCCGACAACAATAGTGCCTTTGCTGGCACCTTCGGTCATCGTTTCCATTAATGTTACCCAGTTTTCACCTTCACCGTTTTCAATTTCAGCCAGCATTTCTGTGTGACCATAAATTTTAGCTTCCGGATAAGCTTGTTTTATTGCCTGATTGGCAAGCCAGTGATCGCCGTGGATGTGGGTGTTAAACACCGTGACTACGGGTAGCTGACTGACTTTTTTTATTTCAGCTAGAACATTGTTACCAACGTGTACTGTTGAACCTGGATCAATAACAACCAGACCTGCTGAAGTTTTGACAATACCGGGGTTGTTCATAAAGCCCTTGTTTTTAGGGCTGGGTAATCCAATCGGGCCGTGCATTACCCAGGTGTTTGTCGCTACTTTATCAAAAGCGTAAGGAAAGTCGCTTGTTGCTGTACTGGCTGTTGGGGGTGCTACCACATTGGGCGTGTCATCACCTGTAGGTGAGCACGCAGCAAGTGAAAAAAGTAAAAAAATTACGGTAACAGATTTAAATAGGGTTTTGATCTGTTGGTTCATAGTTTGGTGCCTCAGTTATTCAAAAAAAGAAGAGTTATTGCAATAGCGGCAGGTAGTGCCTGTAAAAATAAGATAGAGCGTTGCGCGGTTATTGCGCCATATATGCCTGCAATAATAATACAACTAAGAAAAAACACCAGTGCATCAAAACCACCGGTACTGATTAATCCCCATAATAGACCGGCAGCAAGAAAACCGTTATACAAACCTTGATTTGCCGCCAGTGGTGCGGATTGTCTGGCATAGCCTTCTTTTAGGCCCAATGTTTTTCGACCGAAGGGCGTGTCCCATAAAAACATTTCAAGAATAAGAAACAACACATGTAAAAGTATGACGATACTTATGGCGACTGTCGTTAAAATACTCATGGTTTCTCCTTTTATCTTTGAATGTTGGGTTTAGCATGCTACAGCGGTGGTTTATTAGCCATATTTATTTATAGGGCATTTCTATTAATTATGTCCTATACAATAATGCTGTTTAATTTCTCCTGCATTTTTTTGTAACCGATGCTGCGCAGTTTTATAATATTATTTTCCGGTATTTTCTCACTGTTCGGATAACTGGCTAAGGCTTTTTCAAGGCTGCTTTCGCGTATCAAGTGTAACATCGGGTAGGGCGAACGGTTGCTGAAATTGCTGGCATCATTTTTTTCGCTGTCTGCAAAACAATAGTCTGGATGAAAACTGGCAATCTGGTAGATGCCCGTATAATTCAAAACGTCCAATAAGTGGTTGGCAAAATCCAGCAGTTCGAGGTAGTCATCAAATTTTTGATAAGCATCAGGGTAGATTAACAGGCTGGTTTCTATGTCTGTGCTTTCGTCAAGTCTGGTGAAGCTCTCTGCTAAGTGATGTAAATGTTGTTCTAATGAGTTGCTGCAGTAAACACTGTATTCGATGCTATTATTCTGGAAGGGGCTTGAGGCAAAAGGGCAAAGATTTAAACCTATGACAACATCGTTCACCCAGTTTTTTGTTTGCCGGATAATGTCATGTGTTGAGTTTGTAGCCATGGCATAAATAACTCAGTGGGTATCGAGTTTTGCCAGTTCGCTTAGTATCTGAGTGATTAATGATTCGCCCTGCGCGCCCATGCGCGTGCAAAGTTTGTCGACATCACGTTCGCCGTCGATCATGTTTTTGATTACTGCACTCAGGTTCGCCATATCACCACCCGTTTGGGACATTTGTTCTGCCATAGTACCTAACATCGAAAGTGCATTATGATCACCGCGGCGGGCTTCATTAATCATTCGCGCCAGCATCGGAGCGGCTTTTGTGGCATCACCACTTTGCTGCGCTTTGGGTAAGGTTTCAGGGTTCTGTAGACCACGTAAAATGCTATCAACAATAACCGCATCTTCATCATCCAGCCCCTTTGCCAGAGCCTGATCGCGATTGCCATTAATGATTTTATAGATAACATCAACCAGACTCTGCCAGCCGTTTTGTGAAGATTGTTGTAACACCTGGTCCAGTTGCGGTCTAAATTCCGGGTTATGAATGGTTTGTACCACGGCTAAAACCAGGCTGGCATGGGTTTGCAGGATTTGTTCGGTCTTTTCTGGTGTTGGCATTTTTTAGGTTTTAAGTTGTAAGTTGTAAGTTGTAAGTTGTAAGTGCATGGTTTTAATCTTTTACTTAAAATTATCTTTCAGAGCTTTTTAATCTTCTCAGACTGTTCCTGTAGCTGCTCTATGGCTTTTGTCATTTCTGCCAGCCGAGTGCGTTCTTTTTCTACAACGGCGGCGGGTGCTTTATCGACAAAGTTTTTGTTTACCAGCTTGGCGGTGGTTTTGTCAACATTGATTTGAATTTTGTTGATCTCTTTTTCCAGCCTTGCCAGCTCCGCATCTTTGTCGATCAGACCTGCTAGTGGAATGAGGATTTTCATTTCACCTACTAGTGCGGTCGCGGATTCCGGTGCTTCATCATTGTCACTTAACCACTGGCTTTTTTCCAGCTTTGCCAGAGTTTCGATAAATGACTGGTTTTCGTTATAGAGAGTTTGGTCATTTTCAGAATAATTTTGTAATAGTAGAGATAAAGGTTTACCGGGCGGTATGTCCATTTCAGAACGAATACGGCGAACACCACTGACAAATGTTTTTACCCATTCCAGTTCTTCTTCTGCTTTTTTATCAATTTTGCTGCTATCAGGCTCGGGGTAGGCTTGCAGCATGATGGTATCGCCTGCTTTACCAGCCAGCGGTGCGACATGTTGCCAGCATTCTTCGGTGATAAAGGGGATGATCGGGTGATTTAGTCGTAGAATGGTTTCCAATACGCGGACTAATATACGGCGTGTGCCGCGTTGCTGATTTTCTGGTGTCTGCGCATTAAATAATACTGGTTTGGATAATTCCAGATACCAGTCACAGTAATCCTCCCAGACAAAAGCGTATAAATCCTGTGCAATTAAATCGAGGCGCGAGTTTTCACTGTGCTGTTCGATACGTGCTTCTACACGTTGCAGACGAGAAATAATCCAGCGGTCAGCCAGTGAGTAAACCACATCAGGGTTATCTGTGCCATCATCTAATAAACCGGTATCTTTGCCTTCTGCCTGCATTAACACATAACGTGTGGCATTCCATAATTTGTTGCAGAAGTTGCGATATCCTTCAATGCGCCCGGGTGAAAACACCACATCTCGTCCGGTGGTGGCAACTGCGGCAAAGGTGAAGCGCATGGCATCGGTGCCAAAGGCGGGAATGCCGTCAGGGAAATTTTTACGGGTCAGTTTTTCGATGCGCTCAATCTGATGCGTTTGCATTACCGCAGCGGTACGTTTTTCTACCAGAGACTCAAGGTCGATGCCGTCAATGACATCAATCGGGTCGAGCACATTGCCTTTGGATTTTGACATTTTCTGGCCTTCGGCATCTCGCACCAGGCCATGCACATAAACTTCACGGAAGGGCACATCGCCCATGAATTTAAGTCCCATCATAATCATACGGGCGACCCAGAAGAAGATAATATCGAAGCCTGTGACCAGTACATTGGTTGGATAATAGGTAGCTAACTCAGGTGTTTTTTGCGGCCAGCCAAGAGTGGAAAACGGCCATAGTGCGGAAGAAAACCAGGTATCTAAAACATCTTCATCCTGGGTCAGTGGAAAATCATCAGGCAGTTTATTTTTTTTGCGTATTTCTTCAATATTATAACCAACGTAAACATTGCCCATTTCATCATACCAGGCCGGTATGCGATGTCCCCACCAGATCTGGCGTGAAATACACCAGTCCTCAATGTTGTTCATCCATTCAAAATAGGTGTTTTTCCAGTTATCCGGGGTGAATTTTATGTCGCCGTTTTCTACCGCAGCAATGGCAGGTTTTGCCAGTGGTTCCACTTTGACATACCACTGGTCAGTCAAATAAGGTTCGATCACCGCATTGGAACGGTCACCACGTGGCACCATGAGTTTATGCGGGGCTACTTTTTCTAACAGGCCTTGTGCTTTCAGGTCGGCAACGATTTGTTTACGTGCAGCGTACCGGTCAAGTCCGATATAGGCTTCAGGAATAATGCTGTTAACATCATCCTCATTATTGCGAATAGCCGCGTCGATGGTGAAAATATTGATTAGTCCGCCATCGGGTAAGTTACGAACTTCGCTCTTGTTTTTATGACGCGTCCACACCAGATAGTCATTAAAATCATGTGCCGGGGTAATCTTTACACAGCCGGTGCCAAAGTCAGGATCAACATGTTCATCGGCAATGACCGGGATTTTACGGCCGGTTAGTGGCAGCTCAAGAAACTCGCCTAATAAATAGGAATAACGCTCATCATTCGGATGCACCGCGACCGCGCAGTCACCCAACAGGGTTTCCGGACGGGTGGTGGCAACCACAACATGGCCTACACCGTTGCTGCGTGGGTAACGCATGTGCCACATATGACCGGATTCTTCTTTGGATAAAACTTCTAAATCTGAAACTGCGGTGTGCAATACGGGATCCCAGTTAACCAGGCGTTTGCCACGATAAATCAGTCCTTCTTCAAACAGACGGACAAAGACTTCAGTGACCGCTGCGGACATGCCTTCGTCCATGGTAAAACGTTCACGAGACCAGTCCAGTGACGCTCCCATGCGGCGTAATTGCTGGGTAATGGTATTGCCTGAGTGTTCCTTCCACTCCCAGATTTTTTCGGTGAATTTTTCCCGGCCATAATCATGACGGGTTTTACCTTCGGCATTAATCAGGCGTTCGACCACCATTTGTGTGGCAATGCCAGCATGGTCAGTACCCACCTGCCATAAGGTATTGTGGCCTTTCATGCGGTGGTGACGCACCATGGCATCCATAATGGTGTCCTGAAAAGCATGACCCATGTGCAAACGTCCGGTGACATTCGGCGGTGGAATCATAATGCAGAAGTTTTCGCACTCGGTTTCTTTGTTTGCGGTGCTACATTGTGGATCGGCGTTAAAATAGCCGTTGTCTTCCCAGATTGTGTACCATTTGTCTTCGATGGCTTGTGGGTTATAGGTTTTTTCCATTGTGGACTCAGGTTGCTGAAGGATATATGCAAAACGCAGAATTATACAACATGCTGTTACAGTATGCTGTGGTTGAAAATCCAGATCGCGTACCACAGGATTGATGCCATTCTGGGTATTTTATTGGCTTATTGAAGGTGATGATTCAGTCGTTTTGGTCTGGATGACTTCTCCAGAGAGCTTTTCTTTTAACGCTTGCTCTAATAAATCACGTAACTGCTTTTCCAACTCTGGCATTAGCTGCTTCACGATGTCATCGGTGACAGATTGCAATAATCGTGCTGCTGGTTGTTGCGGTTCTGCCTCAACTGGCTGAATGTCCTTCGCGTCATCAAACGGGTCATCAAAAGCGGGCGAGGCAATAGTTTCTGCTTTTGTTTCATCGGAGACGTTATAGCCAATCAGTGCAGATTCGATACTGTCTACCTGGTCATCGATGCCTTCTGTTGTGCTATCAACAGGAGCAATGTTATGACTTTTATGTACAGGAAGTGCGGCCATGTTTGCATTGTGGCGCAAAGAGCCATGGATGGCGGTGCGATCATCTTCATTGTATATATTATCAACTATGCCTATTTCAGGTTCTGCCTCCAGGTTAATTGACTCTTCGATAATGGCATCGCTGGTGTTTTTCAATAGAGTTGTCGCCTCGTTAACGCCAATGATAGTGTCTTCAGTAACAGAATCTTCAGCAGTTAAATCGATGATTTCACTGGTAAATAAATTTAGATTGCTTTCTGTGTTATATGATTCTTCATCAAGCATATCATCGCTGTTTATGTTGAGATCAAAATTTATTTTTTCATTGTCAGCAATCTCAATAACATCATCAAGTGTAGGTATTTTTCTTTTATCGAAATCAGGCATTAGCAGTCATTGCAACGGTCAAGTACATATTGGGTCAGCAGTCCAACAGGTCTACCGGTTGCGCCTTTGTTTGTGCCGGTTTTCCATGCCACGCCGGCAATGTCCAGATGTGCCCAGTTGTACTTTTTGGTAAAACGTGACAGAAAGCAGGCAGCGGTGATGGTGCCCGCACCTTTACCACCAATGTTTGCTATATCTGCAAAATTGCTTTTTAGCTGCTCCTGGTAGTCGTCCCATAAAGGCAGTTGCCAGCAACGGTCGCCACTGCTTTGTCCGGCTGACAATAAATCATTGGCCAGCGGATTGTGGTTGCTGAGCAGGCCAGCAGGGTGTGCGCCCAGGGCAACGATACAGGCACCGGTTAAGGTGGCAATGTCGATTACCACGTCCGGCTCGAATTTTTCGGCATAGGTTAAAGCATCACATAGTATGAGGCGGCCTTCGGCATCGGTATTTAATATTTCAATGGTTTGTCCTGACATGCTGGTGACGATATCACCGGGGCGCGAGGCGATTCCATCGGGCATATTTTCGACTGCGGGAATGATGCCAATTATGTTAACCGGTAGCTGCATCTCGGCGCAGGCACTGATTACGCCTAATACGCTGGCGGCCCCGCACATGTCATATTTCATTTCGTCCATGCCAGCTCCCGGTTTCAGGCTGATGCCGCCGGAGTCGAAGGTGACACCTTTGCCAACAAAAACAATGGGTGCCTGCTGGTTTTTATCGTCTTGTTTATCTTCGTTTTTATCTCCAGCCATGTATTCCAAAATGATTAATTTAGCAGGCTCACGGCTGCCTTTGGAAACGGATAACAGCGATCCCATGCCAAGCTTTTCCATATCCTTTTCTTCGAGCACTGTGGTTTTTACTTTTTTATGGTGTTTTGACAGTATTTCAGCCTGTTTTGCCAGATAATCCGGTGTACAAATATTGCCCGGCATATTCCCCAGGTCTTTTGCCAGGTGAATGCCGGCAGAAATAGCCATGCCCTGGCGTACGGCTTTTTCACCCTGCATTAACTGACCGCGACCATTAACGCTGAAAATAAATTTTCTCAATGGGCGGCGAGTTTCATTTATTTCGGATTTGAGCTGGTTGAACTGATATAAGGTTTCATCAATCGCTTCAATAGAGTGCTGGACTTTCCAGTTTATATCTTTACGTTTCACCGGTATTTCAGTGAGGTATGAAGCGATCTCGGTGGCACCGCTGGCTTGCAGTCTTTTTACCATATGGCTGTTTATTTTATAAAATGCTGCAACATCAATGTTTTTCTCTTTACCACAGCCAATCAGTAAAACACGGTCGCATAAGGTGTTTTCAACATTGTGTAATAACAGGCAATTGCCCAGGTCGCCTTCAATCTCACCGCGACGAATCAGATTAGAGATGTAACCATTACTGGCTTTATCAATGATTCTGCCAGAGGGTGAGAGTTTTCTTGAGGCATATACCGGAATGACAACACAGCCGATACGCTGTTTTTCGGGATTACCACTTTTGACTGTGTATTCCATGGGGGCTCCATAAATATTATTTAATACTTTGCTGTAGATTGTATGCAATTTATTGTGGTGGGGGTAGGGGTGGTGTTTGTTTTTTTAGGGCATATTCCCGCTATCTCCTGATTATTATCGTTTGTCAGACTTTTCAGGGTAAACTTCGTTCATTATCCGTTGCCATACTCAGCGTGGATACGAGAAATAAAATAAAATGAGAGTTTTACATGATAGTAAAAAAGTTCAATGTTACTGTCGTCTCGATCAAAGGGAGATCTTTCAACCCACTGCAGAATAAGACCTCTCCCTCTGGTTGAGATGACAATAACCAAAATGGCGTTTTGTGCATAGCTCTCAAAATAAACAATGAAACTGACAATAATTGATAAATATATTGCAAAAGAGTTACTGACCGTATTTTTGTCTGTCTATTTTGTGTTGCTTATTATTGTGTTGAGTACACAAGTTGTGCATTTATTAAGATGGGTGGCGCAGGGTGTTATCCCGATCAGTGCATTTTTACCGTATGTAACGAACAGTCTTTTTGAATTTAGTATTATTTTAATCCCGCTTAGTCTGTTGTTGGGTATTCTGCTAGCTTTTGGTCGGCTTTACAGTGATAGTGAAATGGCAGCGATAATGTCAGCCGGCATTGGACCAATGCAGTTGTATCGTCCGCTGATGCTAATAGCTATTCCAGCAACACTTATGTTATTTGTGCTACTAGCTTATGTACAACCGAAAATTGAATATGAACGTGTACAGCTTCGTGCTGAAATTCTCAGTCAATCGCAGCTAGATACTTTATCGGTAGGCCAGTTCAATCGTGCCAGCAAAGGTGGAGGTGTGTTGTTTTTAGAGCAAGGAAAAAACAACAATAATAAAGTTGGTAATGTGTTTTTTCAACAGCACCGTGAGGGCACAAGTCATGTTGATTTAGCGACAACTAGCAGCAGTTTTTATAATGAAGAAGGTCGCCGTTATATGGTCATGCATAATGGTATACATTCTGCTGGCAATGTGGGTGATGTTGATTTTAGAATAATAAAATACAAAGATTACGGTGTTCATATTGACAGAAAGCAGGTTGCTGCTCACCGCTCAGAAAAATCTAAAAGCATGACCGAGCTTTGGTCATCAACCAATCTTAAAGATCAGGCGGAATTACAATGGCGGATTACCCTGCCGTTGGCAACGATTATTGTAGCGTTTATGGCGTTGCCACTAAGTCATACTAATCCGCGTAGTGGGCGTTACGCCAAACTTGCAGTCGCACTGATTATATATCTTTTATATTCCAACCTTCTTGGCGTTGGCAAAACCTGGATTGTGCAGGAAAAAATACCAGTGTGGATTGGCACATGGTGGGTACACATTATTG
>JAFLJY010000226.1 GCA_022712755.1 Gammaproteobacteria bacterium | reverse complement strand
ATCATTGACGCGCCTGACTATTTAAAAAATAACACGGCCACCTTATTGGTGATGAGTTATTTTTTAAATAGTCAGGCGCGTCAAGGGCATGCAAGATTTTTTTAATTTCGACCTCTATTCCTGGACACAGTACTCAACCTTGAATGGAGTTGTCATGCACGTAAAAATAGGTTTTGTCATGGATCCGCTGACATCAATAAATAGTAAAAAAGACAGCACCTTTGCCATGATGCTGGCCGCACAAAAGTCGAACTGGGAGATTCACACGATCTATCAAGCTGATCTATACACTGAAAACGAAATCCCCCGCACTTACAGCCGAATCGCCCAGGTTGAAGACAACCCGGAACACTGGTTTACCTTCCATACAAAACAGGACATCGATTTAAGCTCACTGGATGTCATTTTGATGCGCAAGGATCCGCCTTTTGACATCGAGTACATAGCGACAACTTATATTCTGCAGCTAGCAGAACAACTCGGCACACTCGTGGTCAATAAAGCCGCCAGTCTACGCGATAACAATGAAAAAATGTTCATTACTCAATTTCCACAATGTTGTACACCTTTCATGGTTAGCCGAAATAAAAATCGCTTACGTGAATTCGTTAATCAGCGATTTCAGGCGGAGCATCAAGATGTCATTTTAAAACCTCTCGATGGCATGGGTGGCACATCCATTTACCGGGTTAATCCACAAGATCCCAATCTTTCGGTGATACTTGAAACCGTATCCGAAAATGAATCACGCACGGTGATGGCGCAACAGTTTATTCCTGAAATAATCCATGGTGATAAACGGGTGCTATTAGTTGATGGTGAAGCGGTACCTTATGCCTTAGCCCGTATCCCGGCGGCTGGTGAAACCCGTGGTAACCTTGCTGCAGGCGGCACTGGCGTTGGCGTTGATCTGAGCGAACGCGATCACTGGATATGCCAGCAGATTGCACCGGTATTAAAACAACAAGGCATATTGTTTGCCGGTATCGACATTATTGGTGATTATTTAACGGAAATAAATATCACCAGCCCAACCTGTATACGCGAGCTTGACCGGATTTATTCACTGGATATTGCGGGTGATTTATTGCGATGCATAGAAAAATATTTAGTCCGCAAAAAGCGCAAATGAACGCGAAAAAAGAGAAGATTTTTCACTTAAAGTGTTTAAATGCCCGCGTATGCGATATTAACAACCTATATATCAACACTTATTACTTAAAAAAATATTTTAAAACATTCTTTTGCTTTTTTCGCGTTCATTTGCGTTTTTTGCGGACTAGAAAAAGAATCCACTCAAAAACGCATAAATCCAAACTAAAATATCGCTGGTATTTGAAGTGCTAATACAACCGGAACTTAAAAAATGGGTATTAGCGATGCTGGTTTTTGCCAGCTCACTTCTCAGTGGCTGTGAGCAACCTGCCAAACAAATCAATTACAGTATTTTTGCCTTCGGTACTTTAATTGATATTACACTTTATGATGTTGATCAAAACCAGGCCGAGGCTGCGTTTGAGCAACTACAAAAGAATTTTGATTTCTATCATCAACACTGGTCACCCTGGACAGATGGTGATCTGGCTCAACTAAATAGTCAGCTAGCAAATAGTCAACTAACTACTGGCAGCGACAACCCGGACAACAATATAGCCCTGTCACTACCTGAACACCTGCTGCCATTAATCAAAACATCCATTGAATTAAGCCAGCAAAGCGAGCATTTTTACAACCCAACCATTGGGCAATTAATCAACCTCTGGCAATTTCATAAATATCAGGATGAAAATATTCGACCACCTGCCCACAGCCTGATTCAGCGTTTAATAAAAGCCAGACCACAAATGAGTGATTTATCACTGGATAAACAAAACCGGCTAATCAACACCAATCCTGCAGTATCGTTAAACTTCGGCGCTTTTGCTAAAGGTTATGCCATCGAACTTGAGATGAAACAGTTACAAAAACTGGGCATCCAGAATGCGGTAATTAATGCCGGAGGGGATTTAAGTGTCATTGGCCAGCATGGCGACAGGTTGTGGAATATAGGTATCCGCCACCCTCGTGAACAAGGATTATTGGCTAGCATTGAAGCGCGGAACAATGAAAGCATTTTTACCTCCGGTGATTATGAACGCTTTTATTATTATCAGGGCAAACGTTTTCACCACCTTCTCGACCCAACCACCGGCTATCCCACAACAGACGCACAATCCGTTACCATTTTGCACCAGGACGCAGGGCGCGCTGATGCAGCTGCCACAGCTATTGCAGTTGCCGGCAGTCAAAACTGGCAACGTATCGCAAAAAACTTAGGCATTAACCATATTATGCTGGTGGACGCAAAAGGTAATATTCACCTGACACCGGCAATGCAAAAACGGGTGAAATTTCTAAATAAATCACCAGCTTCACACATTATTATTAGTGAAGAACTATAATCCAGTAAAAAACTCCGTTTAGGATATGTCGTATTGAAAATACCAGAATTATGAATGGCTGCAGAGACCACTCAATATAAATGGAATCCTTTATAATTGCATCACAACAAAAGGCATCACTAAATATTTTAGTCTATTTATGAAAAAGCGCAGAACAACTCAGGTAAAAATTACTGATAACGATCGTTTTGGTTTGACCTTCTTTCTTGTCAGCATATTTCATGGCATGGTTATTTTAGGCATCACCTTCAGCATCGCGCCCTCCGCTAACAGCAAAACCCCGCCTGCTCTCGATATTATTCTGGTACAGACCCAATCACCCAATGAAGTTGAAGATGCCGATTATCTGGCACAGATATCACAACAAGGTGGCGGCAATGCAGCCGAAAAAGCCAGACCCAGAGAATTATTCAGCGCAGCTACTTTATCCGACCAGTCTGGTTTCACTAAACAAAGCCAAACACAACAAAGTCAAAAACAAAAACAAAACGAACAGTTAGCTTTGCTCACACAAGACAATGCCAGGCACCTCATCAATACGCAGCAAACAAAGCCAAACACAACATCTGAAGATGACCGCACAATAAATGAATTCAATACCGTCAGAAACGCACAAACAGCACGGCCGGCAGCTGAAATCAGTAACACCATTGAACAACAGGCAAGCATCGAGAGAACACGTTACTTAAATTCAAGCACAAAAGCCTTTACCCCCGCTCTATATATGCATGAATGGATCAAGCGTGTAGAACGTGTAGGCAACCTTAATTATCCGGACCAGGCCAGACGAGAAAAACTCAGCGGCACATTAATTCTAGATGTGGTTATACGTGCAGACGGCAAGCTGCTGAAAACAGATTTACGCCAGTCTTCAGGTCACCAGGTACTTGATGATGCAGCAAAGCGAATTGTCCGGCTGGCGGCACCTTTTTCTGCCTTCCCGAAAAAACTTCGTCAGGAAGCGGATGTCATACATATTACCCGCAGCTGGGAATTTTCTAACAACAGCCAAATTCGTACACACTAACAGTGACCTGAATATTTGTGACTACAAAAGAACAAGCCAGAGACTCAGTAACCGGTGATAACCTGACCGGTCATTTTCTTATTGCCATGCCTTCACTCAATGACGGTTTTTTTAATCAGGCCGTCACCTATATCTGCGAACATGATGAAAACGGTAGTTTCGGCATCATTATTAACCAGCAAACAAGCCTGACGCTGAAACAAATCACCACAGAAATGGCCATTGAAACCAGTGATAGTTACGACGATAAACAGCCGGTCTTTATTGGCGGCCCTGTTGACCAGGGTCGCGGTTTTATCCTTCACCGTCCTGCAGGCAATTGGCAGTCAAGCCTTAAGGTAAACGACAAGGTCACCTTAACCACCTCAAAAGATATTCTACAGGCAATCGTTAAAAACACAGGGCCACAAGATAGTATTGTCGCATTAGGCTATGCCGGCTGGGCAGCGGGTCAGCTGGACAACGAAATGGCAAGTAATACCTGGTTAAGCTGCCCGGCAGATGAACAGATTATATTTAACACACCGGTAGAAGAGCGCTGGAAAGCTGCTGCCAATCTGATTGGTGTTGATCTGTCTTTAATGAGTAGTGATGCCGGGCATGCCTGATCTAAACAAACAAGATATAAAAAAATATTTTCCACAGATGAACACAGATGAACACAGATTTTTTAGCTTTCGCCTACGGCAAAGTTGGCTACAAAGACTTTTATCTGTGTTTATCTGCGTTTATCTGTGGAGAAATAAAGCTTTTATATTTTTCTATTGATAACCTCATGAAAATAACCAGCGTTTTAGGTTTCGACTACGGCAAAAAACGTATTGGCATTGCCACCGGTCAAACCATCACTTCTACTGCCACTCCCTGTAAAACCGTCAACCAAATTGATGGCAACCCGGACTGGACGGCTATTCAAGCTGAAATTCAACAATGGAAACCACAGGCGTTAATTGTTGGCATGCCCTATCACACTGACGGTAGCGAAAATAAAATGACTGCGGCTGCCAGACAATTTTGTTATGAACTGGAAAAAAGATTTAAACTGCCAGTGATTGAAGTGGATGAAGCGTTAAGCTCACAACAGGCTGAAGAAATACTCAGACGACCCGCAGGGATGCGGGAAGTGCGGCCATTGACAAAAAAACATGGGCAGGAGCAATTTTTCCGCCAAACGATAAAAATAAATCAACACAACAAACATGAGATTGATAAGATGGCGGCTGCAATTATTGTACAGCGTTGGCTTAATCTACAAAGCACTCAAACATAAGGCAAACATATGCAAGCACTAGCCACACCGGATGAACTTCTGGCACAACTGGCAAACCAGATACAAACATTGCTTAAAAATAAAGCAATCGATAATCCATTGATGGTTGGTATACAGACTGGCGGTGTTTGGGTAGCAACAAAACTGTATCAGCAACTTAATCTCAACGAGTCTATTTTTTCAGACCCAATGGCAACGCTGGATATTAGTTTCTACCGAGATGACTTCTCCCGCATCGGCATGAACCCACAGGTGAAACCGTCACAATTACCCCCTGATGTTGACGACCGCCATATCATTCTGGTTGATGATGTATTGCATACTGGCCGTACCATAAGAGCCGCGATGAATGAATTGTTTGATTACGGTCGCCCTGCCAGCATTACACTGGTTGTGTTGTGTGACCGTAGCGGTCGTGAGTTACCGCTACAAGCTGACATAGTCGGCACTCATCTTGATTTAAACGAAGGCGAGCACATAAAATTGATTGGTCCCGAGCCACTGGTTTTCAAACTACAGCAACACACTACAAAAAATGGCACTAACGGCTAATCTCTATGGTTAATAAGGCAAGCAAACCCACAGACACTTTAATCGGTCACGATGCCTGGAATATTCAATTAGATAAAAACGGTCGTTTAAAACACTTCCTTACCACTGAAGGACTAGGCACAGACATACTCAACCAAATTCTCGACACCGCTGAAAGTTTTGCCGACATCAATAAAAAAAGTGTGAAAAAAGTACCGCTACTGCGCGGTAAAACCATCGTTAATTTATTCTTCGAGAACAGCACAAGAACACTAACCACTTTTGAGCTAGCTGCAAAACGACTCTCTGCTGATGTGTTAAACATTAACATCAGAACCTCGGCGACATCAAAAGGTGAAACCCTGCTCGATACACTACGAAACATTCAGGCCATGCACTGCGACATGTTTGTGGTACGTCATGCTGACTCTGGCGCGGCACATTACATCGCCAATAATGTTGCGCCTAACATCAGCGTCATCAATGCTGGTGATGGAAGCCACGCACACCCTTCACAGGCGATGCTGGACATGTTTACTATTCGCAGAAACAAGGGGCCAGACTTTGGCAACCTTCGTGTCGCCATTGTTGGTGATATTTTACATTCCCGCGTGGCTCGCTCACAAATACATGCGCTCAATACCTTAAACACCGGGGATGTTCGAGTCATCGCACCTAAAACATTACTGCCCGTGGATGTAGAAAGCATGGGGGTGAGTGTATTCCATGACCTGGCTGCTGGCATTAAAGACGCTGATGTAGTCATTATGCTACGTCTGCAAAAAGAACGCATGCAAGGTGCGCTACTGCCCAGCGAGCAGGAATATTTTCAGCTTTTTGGGCTGACTGAAGAGCGTTTGCAGGCAGCAAAAAGTGACGCTATTGTGATGCACCCAGGCCCTATTAATCGCGGCGTTGAAATTGACTCGCAGGTAGCAGATGGCCCGCGCTCGGTGATACTCGACCAGGTATCTAATGGTATAGCGGTGCGAATGGCAGTGATGACCATGACCCTGGGGCGAGAGCCTGAAGCCAGTACTAGCAAACAGGGCAGCAAACAGGACAGCAAACAGGACAGCAAACAAAACAACCATATCACCGCCGATGCAGGTGATCACAAATGAGCAATACTTTAACTACTAGCATACTGATAAAAAACGGGCGATTGATTGACCCGGCAAACAATATAAACAAACTTGCTGACATCCTTATCATCAATGGCAAAATCGCAGCTATCGAAACAGCTAGCGACGCGGCTATCAATGCGACGATCGAAGCAACGAATGGCATCAAGGTAAACGACAGCACACAAATAATTGATGCCCGCGGGCTAACCATCATCCCTGGGCTGGTTGACTGTTGTGCACGTTTGCGTGAACCGGGGCTTGAAAACAAAGCCACTATCAACAGTGAAACCATTGCTGCAACCAAAGCAGGCATTACCACCTTATGCTGCCCACCCGACACCGACCCGGTAATCGACGAACCTGCCGTTGTAGAATTAATTAATCATAAAACTGTCAACGCGGCGCACAGTAAGGTTGTCATGCTCGGGGCATTAACTGCAGGTTTACGTGGTGAGCATCTAAGTGAAATTTATGCCTTAAAACAGGCCGGTTGTGCAGGCTTAAGCAATGCTCGCAAACCGATCGAGAATTCACTGATACTTAAACGTGCTTTCGCCTACGCGGCAACCTTTGATATGCGTGTATTTATTGAACCTGATGAGCATTGGCTAAGTATGGGTGGCTGCGCCCATGAAGGTAAAATTGCCACTCGCCTGGGTTTGAAAGGCATACCGGTTTCTGCGGAAACCATCGCCATCGCACGCGCGCTGGAGCTGGTAGCGGAAACCGGTGTCAGTGCACATTTTGGCCGGCTATCAAGCGCACAGGGTGCGACAATGATCGCACGCGCAAAAAACGAACAACTGCCCGTCACTGCCGATGTGAGCGCCCATCAGTTACACCTCACCGAACTCGACATCAGCAGCTTCAACAGTGCCTGCCATGTCATTCCTCCGCTGCGTACACAACGTGACCTGGAAGTACTACAAAATGCCGTAAGCAACGGCACCATCGATGCCATTTGTTCAGATCATCAACCACACGATGTTGATGCCAAACAGTCACCCTTTGCCAGCACTGAGGCGGGCATATCTTCACTGGAAACATTATTGCCACTATGTCTACGTCTTGTACAGCAGACATCCCTTGAGCTTAGTGATGTTATTCATAAAATCACCTGTTCACCAGCAAACATATTAGGCATTAAGGCTGGCACCTTATCTGTTGGTGGCGATGCGGATATTTGTATTTTTGATGAAAACGAAGACTGGCAATTAACCACTGATATCATCAACAGTCATGGTAAAAACACACCGTTTCTGGGCTGGAATTTTCAGGGCAGGGTTAAATATACACTTGTTAATGGTGAATTATTGTTTAGTGACTAATAGATTTTTTAATAATACTATTCTAACTCGTCAGAACGACTCGGAAACTGCAAATCTTCACTTTTTCCCTCTTTACCATGCAACTCCTTCAAACCACCGCCAAAATTAATCTTCCACTCAAGGTCAGTGCTGGAATCGGCATTTGCCAATGCTGATTGCAAATCAATCTTGTGTGCCTTATACAGTTCAAATAAGGACTGATCAAAGGTCTTCATACCCTCATCACCACCTTTTGCCATAACGGCTTTAATCTCATGAAAATCACCCTGGCGAATCAACTTGCTGATATAAGGCGTGTTTACCAGCACCTCGACAGCAGGCACACGCTTGCCGTCTTCGGTCTTAACCAGCCGTTGCGCCAGAATGCAGTTCAAGTTCAACGACAAGTCCATCAATATCTGATTGT
>JAFLJY010000225.1 GCA_022712755.1 Gammaproteobacteria bacterium | reverse complement strand
GCAATACTGTCGCTTTGCGTGGTGTATTGTCGGTCTTTAATAATGTCGAGGTAAAAACCGCCTAAATCAACCGTGCAAAAGTGCTGTAACTTATGGTGGATAACGTGAAAATTAAAGTCTTTGTAGGCAGCGATAATTTCATTTTGCAAATTCAGGGTTTTGGCGATGATCCAGCGATCCAGTGCCAGCAATTCCTGGTTTTTAAGTTTGTCCATTGCCGGGTCAAAACCATTTAAGTTTGCCAGCAGAAAACGTGCAGTGTTTCTGATACGGCGATAAGCATCGGCACTGCGTTTTAAAATTTCATCCGATACCGTCATTTCGTTGCTGTAATCGCTGCTGGCAACCCATAAGCGTAAAATGTCTGCGCCTAAAGTGCCGACGATTTTTTGCGGTGCAACCACATTACCCAGCGACTTCGACATTTTTTTGCCGTGAGCATCAACAGTGAAACCATGGGTTAACACTTTTTTGTAGGGTGCAACACCGTTAATGGCGACTGAGGTTAGTAGTGAGGACTGGAACCAGCCGCGATGCTGGTCGGAGCCTTCAAGATACAGGTCGGCAGGAAAGTTAAGTTTGTCGCGTTTGCCTAATACACAGGCATGGGTAACACCCGAGTCAAACCAGACATCCAGAGTGTCGGTGGTTTTGTCGTATAAATCTGCATCGTCGCCCAGTAGTTCGCCCGCTGGCATAGAGAACCAGGCTTCAACCCCTTCTTGTTCGATTTTTTTAGCGACCTGTTCAATCAGTGCTGCTGTGTCGGGGTGTAATTCCCCGCTTTCTTTATGCACAAATAAAGTGATCGGCACGCCCCAGGTGCGCTGTCTGGAAATGCACCAGTCAGGGCGGTTGTTGACCATGCTTTCGATACGCGCCTGCCCCCAGTCGGGTAACCAGGTGGTATCGGCGATGGCTTTGTTAGCTGCGTCCCGCAGTCCCGCCTGTTCCATACTGATAAACCATTGTGGCGTGGCGCGGAAAATAATCGGGGTTTTATGTCGCCAGCAACAGGGATAGCTGTGTTGCATTTTTTCATGTTTTAATAAAACATGATTTTCAGTCAGCACTTCGATGATTTGCGGATTGGCTTTATTAACATGAACTCCAGCAAATAATTCAGTATCCGGCAAAAATACGCCATTACCGGCAACCGGGTTATACACTTCCAGCTGATAGCGGTTGCCAACAACAAAGTCATCCTGACCGTGTCCGGGTGCGGTATGGACTGCGCCAGTACCGGTTTCGGTGGTGACGTGGTCACCTAAAATGATGGGAACCTGTTTGTCGTAAAAAGGATGGTTAAGCAATAAGTTTTCCAGTGCCTGACCCTGGCAACTAGCAAGTTGTTTTGTGTTTTTAAAACCGTAACGTTTAAGTGCGCTGCCCGCAAGGGTATCTTCAAGAATCAGGCGCAAGAAGCCGTGATCCGTTTCTACCTGAATCAGTTGGTAGGTAAAATCCGGGTGCAAGGCGACGGCCTGATTTGCCGGTAGAGTCCACGGTGTGGTGGTCCAGATGACGGCTGCAATATCACCTTCACCGTCAGTGCATTTAAAAACCTGTTCAAAATCACTGTTATTGACAGCAGTAAATAAAACATCGATGGCAGGAGATTCTTTGTCCTGATATTCGACTTCTGCTTCGGCCAGCGCTGAGCCACAATCCAGACACCAGTGTACCGGTTTGCTGCCTTGATGCAGGTGGCCTTTGTCGATAATTTTGCCCAGGCTGCGTACGATATCAGCTTCAAACTGGTAATCCATGGTGAGATAGGGTTTGTCCCAGTCACCTAAAACGCCCAAACGAATGAAATCTTTACGTTGGCCGTCGACCTGTTTGGCGGCGTATTCACGGCATTTTTCACGAAAGGTTTTGGCATCAACCTTAACACCTGCTTTGCCGATTTTTTTCTCTACCATTAATTCAATCGGTAAGCCGTGGCAATCCCAACCCGGTACGTAACGGGCATCAAAACCATCAATGGTATGACTTTTAACAATGATGTCTTTTAATATTTTGTTGACCGCGTGGCCGATATGAATATCGCCATTGGCATACGGCGGGCCGTCATGTAAAACAAAGGTTGGGCGACCATCGCAGGCTTTACGAATTTTTTGGTAGAGGCCGGATTCCTGCCACTGTTTGAGCATTTCCGGCTCACGGTTGGCAAGGTTGCCGCGCATGGGGAAGTTGGTTGCAGGGAGGTTTAAAGTTGATTTATAGTCGGTCATGCGTTGTGTTTTAAGGGCTATTAATTATTGATTGTTGGCTAATAATTGCCGAGCGAGTCCGCAGTCAGTTTCAATCTGTTGTTTTAAATCTTCAAAGGATTCAAATTTTATTTCATTGCGGATTTTATGTTGGAAGGAAACGCAAATATGTTCACCATACAGTGATTCGTCAAAATCAAATAGATGTACTTCCAGTTGCACGCGAGTGCCATCTACAGTAGGTCTGTTGCCCAGGTTGGCGATGCCCGCAACATCACCGTATTTCTGGCTGTGCATGGTAACAGAATATACACCATGAAGTGGCGTTTCTGTGCGTTTTAGGTGAATATTCGCAGTCGGAAAGCCAATGCTGCGGCCACGTTTTTCACCATGGTTGACGTGGCCGCAGATGGTGTAAGCACGGCCTAACATCCGGTCGGCATCGCTGAGCTGGTCATCAATTAATGCGCTGCGAATTAATGAGCTGCTGACTCGTTGATTTTTTATGCAGTGAGATTCAATTCTGTTGACAGCAAATCGATGTTTTTTCCCGTATTCCTGTAGCAAGGCAAAATCACCCTGACGGTCGCAGCCAAATTGAAAGTCATCACCGACAATCAGAGACTTTATTTTAAGTTGCTCTACCAGAATCTGCTCAATGAATTCGACAGCGGTCATTTTTGATAATGTCTGATTAAAGTTTAAAAATAGCAGGTAATCAGGGCGAAGAGCGGCTCCAAAGCTGCTTAATATGCGCATTTTCTCACAGCGGTTCATTAGCCTGGTCTCAGTAGGCTTATTGCCGGCGAAATACTCGCGTGGCAGCGGTTCAAAAGTCATTAAACAACGGTGTGTGTCCAGTCGTGACGCTTCGCGGTGTAACTGCTCCAGTATTTTTTGATGACCAAGGTGCAGACCATCGAAATTACCAATGGTGAGTACGCCATTTTGATGCCGTTGTTGACAATTATGCAGGCCGCGTATGATTTTCATGATCGTTGGGGGTGTCCGGGTTAAGTCGATTGTTTGAGTTGGTTAAGACGCAGACCCTGTAACCAGAGCAAAGCAAAATAAACCGCAATGCCTGACACAATAATGCTGGCGAGATTGGTTAAGCGTTCAAATGAATTCCATAAGCTCCACTGCATATTATCAGGGTTCAACCAGATAATAATAGCCGCCATTGCTATGGTGGCAATGATAATTCGCACCAGCCAGCTTCCCCAGCCAGCTCGTGGCTGAAATATTGCCTCTTTACGCAGTCCGCGATATAGCAAAATGGCGTTGATATAGGCAGAAAAACTGGTGGCTAAAGCAAGCCCAACATGCGGTGCCTGGTAGTCCATAAAAACAAGTGGCACCACGAAAAGGACATTCAAAAGCATATTGCACACCATGGCAATAATACCGATGCGCACCGGTGTCCGTGTATTCTGCCTGGCATAAAAGCCGGGAGCCAGAACTTTGATAGCGATTAGTGCGGGCAAGCCCAGCATATAAGCCATTAAACTTAAGCTTGAAAAATAAGTGTCGTGGGCGGTGAATTTGCCGTATTCAAACAGTGAGGCCAGAATGGGAGCGGCAAGAATAAAAAGCCCGACGCAGGCGGGTATGGTAATGAGTGCTACCAGCCGTAATGCCCAGTTCAGGGTTTGATTAAACTGTTCGGTGGACGCGCGGGCGTGTTGTTGCGACAGTGTCGGTAAAATCACGGTGGCGATGGCGATGCCTAACACGCCCAGTGGAAACTCAAGCAAACGGTCTGAATAATATAACCAGGTAACACTGCCAGTGATTAAAAAAGAAGCAATGATCGTGTCCAGTAATAAATTAATTTGCGCCACAGAGGAGCCAAAAATGGCAGGGATCATCAGTTTGGTTATTTTTTTAACGCCTGCATGGTTACGTTTTATTTTCGGGATGGGCATCAGGCCGAGTTTTAGCAGCGCAGGAAACTGTAGCAGTAGCTGGGTTACGCCGGCGATGGCCACGCCCCAGGCAAGCGCCATCAGCGGCTCATCAAAATAGGGGCTAAGAAAAAAGGCAGAGGCAATTAGACAGATATTCAGTAGTACCGGGGTAAAAGCTGGTAGCGCAAACTGGTGGTAACTATTTAATATGCCGCCGGCAAAAGCCACCAGGGCGATAAAAAAGATATACGGAAAGGTGATGCGCAATAAATCAGCGGTGAGTTGCATTTGACCTGCATTGCTGGCAAAGCCGGGGGCAAATAAATACACCAGCGCCGGCGCAAAGGTCATGCCCAGTATGGACAGCGCCAGCAGGAAGCCGCCCAGCGTGCCGGCAACGTGATTAACCAGGTCTTTTAGTGCGGCTTTATCGTGCTTTTCCCGGTATTCCGAAAGCACAGGCACAAAAGCTAGTGAAAAAGCGCCTTCACCAAACAGGCGGCGCATAAAATTGGGAATTTTAAAAGCCACCAGAAAGGCATCCGTGCCACCGCTGGCACCAAAAAATGTGGCCAGTGTAATATCGCGTAATAGCCCGAAAACCCGCGATAATAGCGTCATGCCGCCTACAGTAAAGGTGGATCGCAGTAGTTTGGTGCTCAGAGTGATCTCCAGTTTGGTTGATGGCGAGATTGTACCTGTTACGCGGTAATTTCTAAAGGGTGCTGGTATGTAGTAATCTCAACACGGCCTGCCAGGCTAATGAATTAATTTTATTTGGCAGCAGTAGCACAGGGATGTGCTGTTTGCGAAGAGGCCGCAGAGAAAAAATGTTTATGATGTGTTTGTCCGAATTTATGCTTTTGATATTTAATGCACTCTCTCCGTGTCCTCTGTGGTCTCTGTGTCAAAAAAAGCGCATTATTATATAGCACCGTCATTTCTGATAAGGGCTAACAAACGAGCTAATTTTTATTGACAGAGTGGCTGAAAACAGGCATGATATGTGCTCTTTTTTCAAGACGGTTTACAACAGTGGCAAACACAGCACAATCAAAAAAACGCGCCAGACAGGCAGAAATTCATCGTTCACGCAATGTTGGTGTACGCTCAATGATGCGAACCTGCATTAAAAGAGTTTATTACGCGATAGAGGCGGGTGATAAAGCCGCAGCAGAGGCGGCATATAAAGTGGCTGCGCCGGTTATTGATCGTGTTGCCGGCAAAGGCTTAATTCATGCTAATAAAGCAGCGCGCCATAAGAGTCGCATGAATAACAATATTCGTTCAATGGCTTAAGTTTTTTACTGCATTGAAGAAGAAGCTGGGTTGATTGTATCGTCCCAGCTTTTTTTATTGGTGGCGCTTTCTAAACGTAGAGCATGAACATAAAGTATGAATAGGGAAATTGATTACACTGTAATACAGGATGCCGTTGTTAAATTAGGGCTTTTCTTTATTTCAGGCGGTATTATCGTTTGCGCCTTTGATAATATGTGATGCAATTACGGCATTAATCGCTATAATTACGGGTATAACATTTATTTTGGTTGGCGCATCGCGGCCACTTAAAAAAGAGGGGTAACGTTATGTTTTCTAGTATGGGAAACGTATATGCATCAATAACCATGATTGTCTTGATGATTTCGGTTATTGCTATGTTATTCTTCGGTTTTTTTGATCAAGATTCGCATAATGACGATGAGAGAAAAAAACATCATTAAATAATTAAGCCTACTGATTTACAGGTTTTTAAAAGGTGCTGGCTTTAGCCAGTGCCTTTTTTTGTGGTCTTCTGCTAGAGATTGAAAGAGAGTGCTTCTGGCTAGTTTTACGCTGTAACACAGTTACAAAAGCACCAAATTATCCCGATGAATCAGTTCTGCATCATCAACATAACCTAGAATACTTTCAAATTTCTCGCTGGTCTCACCTTTAATTTGCTGGCTCTCTTTAGCGTCATAATTAACCAGCCCACGGGCAATTTCTTTGCCGTTCTCATTGATAACAGAAACCACTTCACCGCGCTGAAAACTGCCCTCAATTTTATTAACGCCAACTGCCAGCAGGCTAACGCCTGATTGCACTATGGCATGACTGGCGCCGGCATCAAGAGTGAGTTTGCCTGATATTTTTAGTTGATTGGCTAGCCATTGTTTACGTGCAGACATGGGCTCCTTGTCTGCTGTCAGCAAGGTGCCGATGATCTCGCCCAGGGCAATTTTTTGCAATATATTGTCTACTGCACCGGAAGCAATAATGGTGTTTGCACCAGAGCGTGCAGCTCGCTGTGCGGCGGTGATTTTTGTTCGCATTCCGCCCTGACCTAAAGTACCGCTTTCGCCTGCCATGGTTAGTAAGTCATGGTTGCGTGCACTGGATTGGGTAATTAATTCAGCATTTTCATTATAACGAGGATCTTTGTTATATAAGCCCTGCTGGTCTGTTAACAGAACCAGGGTGTCGGCTTCAACCAGGTTGCAGACCAGTGCGCCCAGTGTGTCGTTATCGCCAAAACGAATTTCATCCGTTGCTACTGTGTCGTTTTCATTGATGATAGGGATAGCGCCGAGTTTTAATAAGGTTTTAAGTGTGCTGCGGGCATTGAGGTAGCGTTGACGATTGCTTAGGTCTTCATGGGTTAGCAATATCTGTGCAGTATGTATATTGTGTTTTTTAAAGCAGCTTTCGAAATGCTGAATCAGACCCATCTGGCCTAGTGCTGCCGCTGCCTGTAATTCATGCAAGGTGTGAGGCCGTCGCTTCCAGCCAATACGCGCCATGCCTTCGGCTACCGCGCCGGAAGATACAAGCAGGATATCCTTGCCCGCTTCGCGTAGTTTCGCAATTTGTTCTGCCCATGATGAAATAGCCTGGTGGTTTAGGCCGCGACCATTTTCGGTGATCAGTGAGCTGCCTATTTTTATCACCCAGCTGTTGGAACTGGCAACGGTCTCGCGAGTTGTGAGCTGGCGCATTGTCATTTTTAAGGCTCTTTTTCCTGCTGCTGCATTGAATCGATTGGTAGCGCGTCCTCGCTGTTAATATCATGTTTGCGTTCGTGCTCAATTTCCAGTTGTTGCATTATGTCAAAAACAAGATTGTCTGTTCCCTTTTTGCTAATGGCAGAAATGGTATATACCGGTCCTTGCCAGTCCAGACGCTGGAGAATTTCATTCTTTCTGATTTTTATTTCAGCATCATCCAGCAGATCTGATTTATTTAGTACCAACCAGCGAGGTTTTTCTGCTAGTTCATGGCTGTAGTTATCCAGTTCATTAATAATGGTGAAGGCTTCTTCTACCGGATCGCTGCCATCAAAGGGAGCCAGGTCGATGATGTGTAATAATAGTTGTGTGCGAGACAGGTGTTTTAAAAACTGTATGCCTAAACCGGCGCCTTCAGATGCACCTTCTATAATGCCGGGGATGTCGGCAATGACAAAACTCTGGTTCATGCCAACACGTACCACACCTAAATTGGGAAATAAGGTGGTGAAAGGGTAGTTGGCTACTTTTGGACGTGCGGCGGAGACTGAGCGAATAAATGTTGATTTACCAGCATTAGGCAAACCAAGTAAGCCAACATCGGCCAGCACTTTCAATTCCAGGCGCAAACTGCGGCGTTCACCCGGTGTGCCAGGTGAGCATCGTCTTGGTGCCTGGTTGATCGAGCTTTTAAAACGGGTGTTGCCGAGACCATGAAAACCGCCTTGCGCGACCTTTATTTTTTGATCGTGGCGAGTGATATCGCCGATAAGTTCGTCAATGTCATCATCATAAATTAGCGTGCCAATCGGGACAGGGATGGTTAAATCGTCACCACCTTTGCCTGTCATTTGACTGCCGCCGCCACGTATTCCAGAATCGGCAGTATAAGTTCGGACATGGCGGAAATCGGCAAGGGTGTTAATGTCGTGGTCGCCGATAAGGTAAACGCTGCCACCATTACCGCCATCACCGCCATCAGGACCGCCGAATTGAATATATTTTTCACGACGAAAGCTGACCACGCCGGTGCCGCCGTCACCGGCGATAACATTTATTGTTGCTTCGTCGATAAAACGCATGACTGTTCTCTATGGTTAGTTGTTCGCTTTACTGCGTTAATCATGTGGTTTTCAATAAGTTTGGCTGGCATATGGTTTTCTCGCTCCCGCGCATCGTAAAAGAATGTATGTCAGTTTGCCTGGCTGACATAGTGGTAGGTCGGGTTAGCAATAGCGTAACCCGACAAAGCCCGGTGCGCCTAAGTGTCGGGTTACGCTATTGCTAGCCCGACCTACAAACTGATTAAGGCTATGCGGTGAGTTGTTACCTGTATTGTTGTGTTTGTGATAGTTTAGCTCAAAAATCAGACGCTTAGGATTTTTTGCAGTAGACAGCAAAAAGCCCCATGCGGGGCTTTTTTGACCGCATAGTATACCTATGGTCTAGCTTGCTGTTGCACTCGCTTCTACTACGCTGATCGTCTTGCGATTAAGTGGTCCACGAGTTTCGAAGACCACGTTACCGCCTGCTTTGGCAAACAGAGTGTGGTCTCGGCCCATACCAACATTAGTGCCAGCGTGGAATTTCGTGCCGCGTTGACGAACAAGTATGTTGCCGGCAAGGACTGCTTGTCCGCCGAATTTTTTAACGCCCAGGCGTTTGGATTGTGACTCGCGTCCGTTTCTGGTACTACCGGCTGCTTTTTTATGTGCCATGGTTCAAATTCCTCTAAAAGACTCTTGCAGTAAGAGCTAGGCAGAAATAGCGGTCACTTCGATTTCAGTGTAATACTGACGATGACCGGTTTTCTTTTGATGATGTTTACGACGTCTGAACTTCATGATTTCAACTTTTTTAGCGCGACCATGAGATTTTATTGTGGCTGTGACTTTACCGCCATCAACATAAGGTGTGCCGATGTTAATGTTGTCACCGTCAGCAATCATCAGCACTTTGTCAATTTCGACAGTTGCACCTTCTTCAGCGTCCAGTTTTTCAATGCGACATACATCGCCTTGAGCTAGTTTGTATTGTTTCCCACCAGTACTAATGACTGCGTACATGGGTATTCTCCGAAAATATCGTTACAGAAAGGGCGCGAATTATACGTTGTTAAAAGCTGGCTGACAAGCATGAATCGCGTGATTGTAAAATAATAATGCGGTTTTATGGTAATGCGGAATGGTAGAACTGCTTGACCTGTGGCGGCTGACTACATAGGATTCGTTTTCTTTATTTTACTCTGGCTGGTTTAGATCAGCAGATCGGGACTATTTTGATAGAAGAAAAGACCAAACAAGTAGAGGAAACGCTAAGTTTTGATGGTGTTATGCAGCACTGTCAGTCTGATATGCAGGCGGTGGATCAGGTTATCCATCAGCGTTTAAGCTCAGATGTGGCACTGGTTAACCAGTTAAGTCATTATATAGTGAATTCGGGCGGTAAGCGTTTGCGGCCGTTGCTGGCGGTGCTTTCGGCCAGAATGTTTAATTATGAAGGCGACTTGCATTACCTGCTAGCGGCAATTGTTGAGTTTATCCATACCGCAACCTTATTGCACGATGATGTGGTGGATGAGTCTGACTTACGACGTGGCAATGAAACGGCTAATGCTCTGTTTGGTAATGCAGCGAGTGTTCTGGTGGGTGATTTTCTCTACTCGCGTGCCTTTGAAATGATGGTGGATGTTGATGACATGCGGGTAATGCAGATTCTGGCTACCACCACCAACGTGATCGCTGAAGGCGAAGTCATGCAGCTGATGAATGTGCATGATGCAGATACCAGTGAAGAGCAGTATCTGCAAGTCATTTACTGTAAAACCGCCCGCTTATTTGAAGCAGCAACACAACTGGGCGCGATATTGTGTAATCGGGATGAAAAAGAAGAGCAGGCGATGGCAGCTTATGGTCGTTATCTGGGTACCGCCTTTCAATTAATCGATGATGTCATGGATTACAGCTCAAGCAGCGAAGAAATGGGCAAGAATGTCGGTGATGACCTGGCAGAAGGCAAACCGACATTGCCGTTAATTTATGCCATGCAAAAGGGTTCGGCTGAGCAGGTGGCAGTGATTAAATCGGCCATTGAAAAAGACGGTGTGGATAAAATCGACCAGGTGCAGGCGATTATTCAACAAACAGGTGCTTTGGTGTATACAGAAGAAATGGCTGCAACGCAAGCACAGCTGGCCATTGATGCGCTTAGCCGTTTTCCCGATTCGGAATACAAAACACTGCTGGAAGATATTGCACGATTGTCTGTGCATCGAAGTCAGTAAAAGTTTATTTTCCACAGATGGACGCAGATGAACACAGATATAAAACCAAAAATAATACTGCTGTCATCCTTAACGATAGTGAAGAGCCTTAAACGCCTGGGCATTCCAAACAAGCTGCAAGATCCTTCAATATCGTTCAGGATGACAGTATTTTTTCAAGTTTTTATCCGTCCTTTGGTTCGTAAACGACACATCCTTGTGTCACTACTCTGTGTTCATCTGCGTCCATCTGTGGAAAAAATGTTTTTGTAGTTAATACTTGTTAGAATACGCCTCAAATTAATATCAGCTTTACAGAACCAGGTTATATTTGTGACAAAAGGCACTTTATATGTGATTTCCGCCGCATCTGGCGCAGGTAAGACAACATTGGTCAGTGCCATGTTGCAGCAGTTTTTAGATGTCGAGGTTTCGGTATCACATACTACACGTGCGCCACGTGAAGGCGAAGTGGATGGTGTAAACTATCATTTTATCGATAAAGCACAATTTGAAGAAATGGTGGATGCGGGTGAGTTTCTTGAATCGGCTTCGGTATTTGGTAATATGTACGGCACATCAAAACAGCATATTGGACAACAGCTGCTCAATGGAAAAGATGTTATTCTTGAGATTGACTGGCAGGGTGCGCGGCAAATTAGACAGTTAATGACTGGCTGTAAGTCAATATACATTGCACCACCCTCGGTTACCGCTTTGCGCGAGCGCTTGAGTAATCGTGGCCAGGATGATGAAGCGGTTATTGATAAACGTATGCGAGAAGCGGTCAGTGAAATGTCGCACTATGTTGAATTTGAATACCTGGTTATTAATGATAACTTTGATGAAGCGAGAGATAATCTGGTTGCCATCATTAAGGGCAATCGCATGTTATTTGAGTGTCAATCACAAAAACATGAAACGCTGCTGGCAGAGCTTTTAAATACGGCTGATTAATTCTCGTTCCCACGTTAAATTTTATGTAACATTAAAAGACTTATTCTTCCGCAAATGAACGCAAATAATTAAAATATTTTGTTTTTATTAGCGTTCATTTGCGGAATATATTTTTTATTCTCCCACGATTTGTACGTGAACTACGTCCTGATTTTGGGATAATAATTGTTCCCCTTTGGTGGGTTTTTAACATACAAACGAGAAAAACTTGCTGAGTAGTTACAGCATTTTTAAGTATAATTTTATAGAACATTGGAGAATAAACTATGGCGCGTCTAACAGTAGAAGATTGCCTTGATAACGTAGAAAACCGATTTGACCTGGTGCTGGTTGCCGCGCAACGTGCTCGCCAACTGGCAATGGGCGCTGAAGCATTAGTACCGGAGGATAATGACAAACCAACGGTAATAGCGTTGCGTGAGATTGCAGAAAATGTCATTAACCGGGAAATTCTGGATGCGCCGCCAGAAGAACCAGTGATGGAAGATATGGAAGCCATGATAGAAGGTGATCTGTCCGCAGAGCTTGAAAACAGTTTGAAGGAAGCCCTTAAAGAAAGCCTGTAAGAAAGCTTGTGACTCTCGTTCCCACGCTCCTCGACAACTGCTCCTGCGTTGTCCTAATACCGTCCTTCCATGGACATATGCGTGGGAACGCATACCAGAGCTAACGGTAAGCGCGGTACGCATTCCCATGCAGGACGACGTGGGAACGGAGAAAAAATAGTGTCGCCTAATAATACGGGCACATTAAACACATATTATGCGTGTTTGATGTGCCCGTTTTTTTATTGAGCGACACATTTTTATACAATTCCCCTCGATAAGTTGTTAAATTAGAGAGATGACTAAAGTTAGTTCAAACAATGGCAACTCGAACAATGATGCAGGATGGGTAAAAGAAGAACGATTTTTAATTTCTGATCTTTGTGATTTGATTTCACAATATATGGATCAGGAGCAGGTGAAAGAAGTTTATAACGCCTATCTTTTTGGTGCTCAGGCACATGAAGGCCAGCATCGCATTTCAGGTGAACCTTATATCTACCATCCCATTGCGGTTGCGCATATTCTTGCGCAAATGCACATGGATGTTAAAAGCATTGTTGCTTCTATTTTGCACGATGTTTTAGAAGACACCCCGGCAACCAGAAAATTAATCGAACGTGAATTTGGCTCTGATGTTGCGCATTTAGTTGACGGCGTTAGCAAGCTGACACATATCAAATTTAAAAACAAGATAGAACAGCAGGCAGAAAATATACAAAAAGTGTTGCTGGCGATGGCACAAGATATTCGCGTCATTATGATCAAACTGGCTGATCGCCTGCACAATATGCGCACACTGGGTCCATTAAAACCAGAGAAGCGCCGCCGAATTGCGCAAGAAACACTGGATATATACATTCCTATTGCTAATCGCCTGGGTATTTTTACCATTCGCCATGAACTGGAAAACCTGGTTTTTAAAGCCATACATCCGTTACGCTACCAGGTGCTGGAACATGCAGTAAATAAAGCCAGTGGCCACCGCAATGAATTAATTGATAAAATTAATCAGGCACTGGCTTCAAGGCTGGTTGAGATGTCGCTAGAAGCACAGATTGTTTCTCGTAAAAAACATTTGTTTAGTGTTTATAATAAAATGCGAGACAAAAATTTACCGTTCTGTAAAATTCTTGACGTTTATGCGCTACGAGTTTTAGTCGATTCGGTTGATGACTGCTATCGTGTATTAGGTATCGTGCATAACCTGTTCAAGCCCATACCCGGGCGCTTTAAAGATTATATTGCTATTCCTAAAAGTAATGGTTATCAGTCATTACATACCGCGTTGTATGGGCCACATGGCATTCCAATGGAAGTGCAGGTGCGCACACAGGAAATGGACAAATTTGCAGAAAGCGGCATTGCTGCGCACTGGTTATATAAATCACCGGATGAAAAAGGTGAGATTACTGCCCATGCACGAGCTCGTGACTGGTTGACCGGAATTCTAGAGATGCAGCAATCAGCCGGTGATTCTCTGGAGTTTCTTGAAAATGTAAAAGTAGATCTGTTTCATGACGAAGTTTATGTTTATACGCCGGATGGCGACATCATGAAACTGCCGAGAAATGCAACACCGGTCGATTTTGCTTATGCAGTGCATACTGATATTGGTAATCGCTGCGTGGCGGTAAAACTCGATCACAGCTTTGCGCCCTTAAACACGCCGCTATACAGCGGTCAGACAGTAGAGATTGTTACTTCACCAAGTTCCCGCCCGAATGCAGCCTGGTTGAATTATGTGGTGACTGCAAAAGCCAGAAGTAACATTCGTCATTATCTGAAAAACCTGCAGTCTGATGAGGCAATGTCTCAAGGCAGGCGTTTGTTAGAGCGTTGTTTAAAACCTTTGGGTATGCGGTTAGACAAAGTTAAGAAAGAAAATATTGAGGCAGTGTTAACAGAGTACGGTTTTACGCAATTAAGTGAGTTGCTGGAGGATGTTGGTTTGGGTAACCGCCCTCCAAGCCTGGTAGTAAAGCGGCTGGTACCTGAACGTATTTCTGATGGTGAGTCAGAAGAAACAAAGGAAATGAAATCGCAATCGGCGCTGGCGATTAGTGGTACTGAAGGCATGGTGGTCTCTTATGGTCGCTGTTGTTACCCCATTCCGGATGATCAGATTGTGGCAAAATTAAGCAAAGGTCGTGGCATTGTGGTGCACCGTGAAGTCTGTAAAAATCTTGAGGCGAAAAATAAACGCGGGCAGTCTGACAGGTATATTGATGTGCAATGGGCAAAAGATGCTTGCGGCGAATTTAGCTGTGAGATTAAATTGGAGATCGAAAATAAGGCGGGGCTGCTGGCAAGAACCGCAACCGTTATTTCTGACTGCGGCGTTAATATTGAAAATGTTTACATGGAAGATCGTGATGGTTTTTCGATGAGCCTGTTATACCTGCTTAAAGTGACCGACCGTACTCACCTGGCAACAGTAATGCGTCGCTTGCGCCGTATTACAAATGTGATGCGAATTGCGCGTTTGTAAATTTTTATTTTCCGCAAATGTACGCTAGCAGTAGTGCATGGACGCACTGTTTACGAACCTAAGGATGGAGTAAACGCAAATGATTAAAATATTTTGGTAACTACTCAGTAGTGTTGTTTCAACAAGGATGTACGTTATTGATTTTTCAGGCATCTGCAACATGGTACCTATGATAGAAGCGGGCAGTAGGGCGTACATGGCCGTATTTACAGCGTCCTGAAAAACCAATAACGTACATCCTTGTCGAGAAAACGCGCTGAGTAGTTACCAATTTTGTTTTATTTGCGTATATTTGCGGAAAATAAAAATTAAGCTTAAAAAAGAGCAATGAAAATGACAAAAGAAATTATATCAACCGATAAAGCACCGCAGGCAATTGGTACTTACTCACAAGCCGTTAAAGTCGGTTCAACTGTCTATCTGTCTGGCCAAATTCCACTGCTACCTGAGACCATGGAAATGATTGAGGGTGATATCAAACAACAAATACATCGGGTGTTTCAAAATTTGCAGGCTGTTGCTTTTGCTGCTGGTGGGGAGTTAACGGATATAGTAAAGTTAAATGTTTTTCTTACCGACCTGTCAAACTTCCCGCAGGTTAATGAAGTTATGGCAGAGTATTTTCAACAGCCGTATCCGGCGCGGGCTGCAGTTGGTGTGGCGGCATTGCCTAAAGATGCGGAGGTTGAGATGGATGCTATTATGGAGCTCAACGCTTAAGGTGTTGTTTAAGCAATAATCAATGGAAGATAAAAAAGCAGAAAATTTTGAGT
>JAFLJY010000224.1 GCA_022712755.1 Gammaproteobacteria bacterium | reverse complement strand
AGAAAGCGGTACAGTCCCATCAACCACCGTTAATAAATGGGCGAAGAATAAAGTTACGTTACGCACACCAGGGCGGCATGAACCCTCCAAGAATAATCATTCATGGCAACCAAATAAATAAAGTGCCTGCTGTGTATAAACGCTATCTGACCAATTTTTTCAGAAAAGAGCTTAAATCAGTTGGTACGCCAATAAAAATTGAATTTAAGGGCAGTGACAGTAATCCTTATCAACGCTCTAAAAAAAATAAGTGATCTGAATACTGGAGCAAAGGACTGCTTACGGTCAAAACCAGACCTTCTACATCTATCACTGTCCGTCAGATTACATCTGTGACTGCAAATAATTTTGCAGACCAACTTTTTCTATCAGTCCTAATTGCTTTTCAAGCCAATAGGTATGATCCATCTCGGTATCATCCAGAAGTTTAACCAGAATAGCACGCGAATCGTAATCCTGTTCTTCTTCACAAACCTGGATAGCTGTTTTTAGAGCTTTCACTACATGCAATTCAACGGTCAGATCGTTCTGTAGCATTTCGGGTACAGTTTCACCAACATTAACTTTGTCCTGATTTGAAAAATCTGGCTTAGCTTCAAGAAACAAAAGTCGTTCTACTAGTGCATCAGCATGTTCAGTTTCTTCTTCCATTTCGTGGTTTAGGCGTTCGTAAAGTTTGTTTAAACCCCAGTCCTGATACATGCGTGAATGTGCAAAGTACTGGTCGCGAGCCATTAATTCGCCATTTAGAAGGGTTTGCAATTGATTGATTACTTTTTTGTTACCTTTCATGATTACTCTCCTGTTAATCGCCCATCTGTGACTGTAGATAGTTTTTGATGCCGGTATTTTCAACTAACCATTGCTGTGTTTCAGCCCAGTCGACCTGGTTTTCAATATTTTCCAGCATGTCTTCCAGTATGTCGCGAGAAATATAATCTTTTACTTCTTCACATTGTTCCATGGTGTTCTGGATGTTGCTGCGAATGTCTAGCAGCATATTCAGGTCACAGGACAAAATCTCGGGAATATTTTCACCAATCTGGAGTTTGCCAAGATCCTGCAGATTGGGCAGTGCTTCAAGAAACAGAATGCGTTCAATAAGATCATCAGCCATTTTCATGGCATGAATTGAGCATTTGTATTCATGCTCATTAAATTCACCCAACCCCCAGTCTTTGCTCATGCGCGCATGAAGAAATAGCTGGTTGATGGCGGTTAGTTGATCTTTCAGGCAGGTGTTGAGTGATTGCAGTACTTTTTTATCGCCTTTCATTATTATTCTCCTGGTAGGTTTTGAGCCCGGTTTGTGCGGTTATGGCTTCTGGCTGGCTATCACTGGCGCATTATCCTTAAAAAATCAGTTGAACCTACTGCGAGCGTCCAATGCACTGAATCTACAAGACTTTTTCGAACATTTTGAACTCACCGTATGGGCGGTATGGTTCCGCTCAAAATAACCGATAAAGTCTTGTATATTCAGCACCTTGATCGCTCTCGCTACGATTCAACTGATTTTTTAAGAATTATCATTTTTAAATCGGTGAGTGGCTTGCTAATACAAGAATCATATAACGATGTACAACAAAAGTCACGATAAATAGCAGATAAGTTATTGAAAAGTAAATAAATAATAAATATATTTAAGGTGCAAGTACAAATGTTGTTGCAAATCATTCTCATTTGCGTTATGATGTATTCATCGTAATTAATGAGCAACAGTTTATGTTTGTTTGTATTTGTAACCAGGTAACCGATAAGCAAATTATTCGCGCCGTAGAGAAGGGTGTCAGCAACTTTGAGTCTTTATCTAGCGAACTTAATGTTGGTACCTGCTGTGGTAAATGTAAAAACTGTGCAAAAAAAGTAATGCGTGTAGCGATACAGGAAAATGTCTATGCTCAGTCATACCCTGGCGGCTTTATAACGGCTTTAACTCCGGCATAATTATCCTGACGCATCAGTGTGATCCTGTTATGAATGCTTAAAACAAGCTATTTAAAGGAACGGTTTTAAAACCATTTACTATAAGCAATCTGAAATATTATTGCCTTGTTAGTATCAAATTCTGAATTTTCAAATGACTGATGCATATATTCCAGTCTGACGCGTAAGTGACCATCAGTGCCAACTTCTTTACCATAACGTATGCCAGAGGTAATGCTTGTCATCTCATCCAGCCGATAGTCAGCACTAATGTATTTCGGGAAGTTTACAGAGGGGTCACTGGCACCCCCATCATCGACAAAAAACTGATTTTGATAAAAATCTGCCTGACTTTGCTGGTACAGTCGAATTCTTGGCTCAATGTAATTTGTATTTGCAAAATTAAACCGATAGTTGATATCAAAGGTGTGTGAGTTTACGCCCCAGTCATCACTATAAAATCGATAAGAACCATGAAGAATATTATTGCTGGGATATAATTGATGGTTTAATTTAAAGGTTAAACTTGCTTTCTTTCTACTGCCTGGTCTACTTTCGTAATAACTTGAATCCTGGATGACAATGTTGGTCACTCTGTCAACCACACTGAATACTTTATAAGGATCGGTGTGGTAACCATTTGATATGCTAAAAGCTAGATTTACCTGAGCTACTGTTCGGCGATTAATAACATGCGTTAGCCCGGCAATTAGGTCGGTAGTATCTCTTTGGCCTTCACCAGCAAATTCATTGTCGGCAATTTGTGATAAGGGTACGGGCGTATTGCCAGCACCAACACGGAATATCTCATCATGTGTGGCTGCTAACCCTAGAGAAAAAAGAGTGTCTTTTTTAGCGGTTTCTTTATTAACCGTTACTGCGCCACTAAAAGAGCGATAGTCATTTTCTATGGAAACGGCAGCGTTATAGTCGACTGACCAGTTGTTATCATGTGCATGCGTCCAGGTTAAGCTATTTGCAAGGCGTGTGTCGTCAAAATCTACCAATGCATTTGCATTTGGATCAGATACCCCTGTGCCGCCACCACCTGAAGCACCAGATACAGTATCGCCACCACCGCTTGTCTTAACTGCGCCTGAAGGTGTCGAGCCAGACATAGTATCGAGCACCACCTGAATATTGACACGATCTCTATCGCTAACGTCACCGCCTACAGCAGCAACGAACTTTACAACACTGACGCGATCATCTGCTTCGCTGTAGTATAAAAAGGAGTTGTCAATTTCCCACGCATTTTCAATAGCCAAAGCATTGCCACTTTGTTGGGACAATAATGTACAGGTAGCAATGGTTAGTTTATTCTTGATTGATTTCATTGTTTATCTCAGTGCCTTAGTAGTAGCCAGTCGTAGCCAGTCAATATCAAGTTGGTGGATTGCTAGTTACAGCCACAGCCACCGCCACCAACACCACTGCCGCCTGTTGATGCTTCTTTGCTGAAAAAAATGTGGTCATCAGTAAATGAGTACATTTTATCCTGAGGGAATTGCATAGATTGCTGGGCAAGGATATCCTTTTGCCATGGTTTAACGTCTTCACTGACGCTTATATTATTTAGTGTTGAACAGGCAGACGTGAGCAAGCAAATCAAAATTATTGAAATTTTATACATAATGGGGCAGTCCATTTATCAAAACACATTAAAATATTCCTGTTATTCAAGATGTACTGTAAAACCATTTATGTAAACGCAACAGCCGCATCATAAGCGGTTATCAGTCTTGAATATCGGGAATTTTTTATGTGTTTTATTGATAGATACTAGGGCACCTCTAAAAACTATCTTTTTGTCCGATTTCGGCGTTGGATGACAACTGCGATCCGGAGCCGTGTAGCGGTAAATTGCATATACACTGCGGTTCTCAAAATCCATCCGCCTTGAACTCGAACAAAAATATTAGTTTTTAGATATGCCCATTATTTAGAATTAATTAGTTTGTTTATTTTTTTTTCAATTTCATTTGCGTCACTTTCTCGATAACCTTTATGGACAAGGACGAGCTCACCCTTTTTATCGATTAAGTACGAACTGGGCATGACTTTTAATTTGTATTGACTTGCAACTTTACCTTCCGGGTCATAAGCAATATCAAAATTAGCAGGTATTTTTTTTAGAAATTTTAACGCCTCTGCTTTAGACGAATCCAGATTAACAGCAATAACGGTGAAGTTTTCACCGCCATATCTTGCCTGCATATCATTCATCCAGGGAAAGGATTTACGACAGGGAACGCACCACGATGCCCAGAAATCAAGGTAGACCACTTTGCCTCTAAGGTCGTCGAGATTGATGGATTTATTGTCACCTGATAGCTCAAAGCCCGGTGCTTTTTGTGCATAGGCGAATGAGCCGAAAAAAAGCGTTAAACAAATAGACAAATTTGTTATAAGTTTATGGTTTGGCATAAATAATAGTGCTCGTTGTAAAAACAACAAGCAGAGTTGGTTGGCTAATTATTAATTAAGAGTATAGACAGTTAAAGTCTAAATTGAGGAGTTTTGCGCATTTGATGTCAGCATTTCAACAGTTTTCTTATGAAAATTCAACATGTTTTTTATTTAATTTTGCGCTGGATACTGTACAACTTGAAATTATACTTACAATAGTTAATCCTATAAAATGTATCTGAAAATTCAAGTTAATGCATTTCTCTTCCTAATCAGGGTATTTCATAAAAAAGCGATTATCTCTTCTATACTAGGCAGTTAGCTAGCAATTAAACAGGATTTAAAAATGATAACATCGGTAGTTTTATCGGGTGGCTCAGGAATAAACTTGTGTCCTCTTTCTAGACAATTACATCTAATACAGACTTCACCTTTCTTGCTAAAAGTGCAAACAGCTAGCGTTCCTGGCGAAATCAATATTGTATTATTTGATGAGTTATGCGCTAGAGAAGGTAAATAAACATGAAAACATTAGCCATGAAAGCATTAGTGACTGGCGGCGCTGGTTTTATCGGCTCACATATCGTTGATCGTTTATTGAAGGATGGTCATGAAGTTATTGTATTAGATGATTTTTCAACCGGGCATCGAAGTAATTTGCCTGAAAATCCGTCACTGACAATTGTAGAAGGTGATATCAGTAATGCTGACACAGTAAAACAGTGTATGGCTGGCATTGACTGGGTATTTCACAAAGCAGCGGTTGCCTCAGTGCCAAAAACGGTGAATGACCCCGTTGGCAGTAGCGCTGTAAACTATCAGGGCACGTTGCATTTATTGGAAGCAGCAAGAAACAATAATGTAAAACGTTTTGTTTTCGCATCAAGTGCTGCCTTGTATGGTGATGAGCCGACATTGCCAAAAGTTGAAACCATGTGTCCGGTTACATTGTCACCTTATGCAGTCGATAAACTTGCCTCTGAATTTGCCTGCGGTATGTACACAACACTCTATGGCTTAGAAACGGTTTGTTTACGATATTTTAATGTTTATGGACCAAAGCAGGATCCTTCCTCACCTTATTCAGGCGTTATTTCTATTTTTACCGATAAACTTAAAAATAAAGAAACCCCTTCCATTTTTGGCGATGGTGAGCAAACAAGAGATTTTGTTTATGTCAGTGATGTAGTTGAAGCTAATATGAAAGCTGTAACTACACAGCAAGGTGCCGGGCAATATTATAATGTTGCAACAGGTAAAAAAATTACCTTAAACAAGTTATTAAAAACCTTATGTGAAATCTATAAAATCGACTTTAATGTTAACTATGGTGAGTCCAGAAAAGGTGACATTAAAGATTCTTATGCGGTGGTAGAAAAAGCAAATTCAATATTGAAGTGGCAGGCATCGGTTGAATTAAATCAGGGATTAAAACTTCTTTGTGAGAGCTTATAAGACACTAATATATCCCATGCTGATGAATTGCTCTGTCATCCTGAACGAGAGTGAAGGATCTTGCATCGGCATCAAACAAAAATTATAAAATCCTTCGGTAGCGTTCAAAATGGCAGGAATTAGCTTGTTGGAATATAAATATTAAATATGGAAAAACACACAACATGAAACAACAATTAATAAATAAACTAACAGATAAAACAGCCATCATTGGTATCGTAGGTTTAGGCTATGTCGGTATTCCTCTGGCATTACGTTATGCCGAAGCCGGTTATAAGGTTGTCGGTTTTGACATTGATCCTGAAAAAGTTGAAAAAATATCTTCAGGCAAAACCTACATAAAACACATTCCAGATGAAGACATTCAAGCTGCTGTAGACAGGGGTTTTGAAGCCACCATCGATTTCACTCGTGCAACGGATGCTGATACCTTAATCCTGTGTGTGCCAACACCACTCGATCTTCACCGCGAGCCGGATCTTAGTTATGTATTAGATACCATGGATAATCTGCTACCTTATTTGCGGGCCGGTCATGTGGTTTCATTAGAAAGTACAACCTATCCAGGCACCACAGACGAAGAATTAAAACCGCGCATTGAAAGCACCGGTTTGAACGTTGGCGATGATGTATTCCTGGTTTACTCACCAGAACGTGAAGATCCAGGTAACCCGAATTTTAATACGCAAACTATCCCTAAAGTTTGTGGTGGTGATACTGAAGCCTGTCAGGATGTCGGTGTGGCGCTATATAGTCATGTAATAGATAAAGTTGTCTCTGTCAGCTCCACGCGCGCTGCTGAGATGACTAAATTGCTGGAAAATATTCATCGAGCCGTTAACATTGGTCTGGTTAACGAAATGAAAATTGTTGCTGACAAAATGGGTATTGATATTTATGAAGTCATTGATGCCGCAGCTACTAAACCTTTTGGCTTTGTACCTTATTATCCAGGGCCGGGTCTGGGCGGTCACTGCATACCCATCGACCCGTTTTATTTAACCTGGAAGGCGCGTGAATATGGTGTCAATACCCGATTCATTGAACTGGCAGGCGAAGTCAACAGTTCCATGCCTGAGTATGTACTAAACAAAATTGTTTCAGCGTTGAATGGTCAGAAAAAAGCCATCAATGGAAGCCGCATTCTTATGCTGGGCATAGCCTATAAAAAGAACATTGATGATATGCGTGAATCACCCTCGGTAGAAATCATGCAGCTAATTCAGGACTGCGGTGCAGAAATTAGCTATTCAGATCCCTATGTGCCGGTTTTTCCAAAAATGCGCCGTTACAACTTTACTATGGACAGCGTCAGTGCCACCAGCGAAAATATCAAAACTTATGATTGTATTGTAGTCGGAACCGATCATGTTGATTTTGATTATAAGATGATTCAGGAAAATGCAAAATTAATAGTTGATACCCGTGGCATGTATCGCGGCAAATATGACAATGTGGTGAATGCGTAGATAGTTATAAGTTATAAGTTATAAGTTTTAAGTTTTAAGTTTTAAGTTTTAAGTTACTAGATTCCCGACTAAAGACTAAAGACTAAAGATTAAAAATAAATAAGGAATTAATATGAATGTAGTAATGATTGGCTCAGGCTATGTAGGTCTTGTTTCAGGTGCGTGTTTTGCCGAGTTTGGCGCAAATGTAACGTGTATCGACAAGGATGAAAGTAAAATAAACGCTCTGCTAAATGGTAAAATACCCATCTATGAGCCAGGGTTGGATAGTTTTGTTGCTAAAAATATAGAAGCAGGTCGCCTGGGGTTTTCTACTGAATTAAAAGAAAAAGTCGGTGATGCTGACCTGGTATTTATAGCAGTGGGCACACCAACAAGACGTGGTGATGGTCATGCCGATCTGCAATATGTCTATGCCGCTGCAGAAGAACTTGCTGGCTATTTAAAAGATTATACCGTGATTGTTGATAAGTCGACGGTGCCTGTTGGCACTGCACGGCAGGTGTGTCGCGTTATCAGCAGTGCAAACCCGGATGCCGATTTTGACGTGGCTTCAAATCCTGAGTTTCTAAGGGAAGGCTCGGCACTTGATGATTTTATGCGCCCTGATAGAGTGGTATTAGGCGTAGAGTCAGAGCGTGCCGAAGCCTTGTTGCGTGAACTATACAGACCGCTTAATTTGATCGAAGCCCCCATTCATGTCACCAACCTTGAGAGTGCAGAACTGATTAAATATGCCGCCAATGCCTTTCTTGCCACAAAAATCAGCTTTATCAATGAAATGTCGCAGTTATGTGAAAAAGTCGGTGCTGATGTACATTCAATTGCAAAAGGCATGGGGCTGGACGGACGTATCGGCAAAAAATTCTTACACGCAGGCCCGGGTTATGGCGGTTCATGTTTCCCCAAAGACACCCTTGCGCTCATTCGTATAGCACAGGAACATGGTTCTTCATGCCGTATTGTAGAATCAGTCGTTGAAGTGAATGCAGCGCAGAAAGCCAGAATGGTTTCAAAAATACGAAAAGCACTGGGTGGCTCTGAATCAGGTAAAACCATTGCAGTACTTGGTCTTACCTTTAAGCCGGAAACAGATGATATGCGTGATTCACCATCACTCGCCATATTGCCCGCTCTGTCTGATAAAGGAGCAACAATACGTGCCCATGATCCGGAAGGCATGACCGAGGCGAAACATTTATTGCCAGAGAATATACAGTACTGTGATTCACTCTACGATACTTTTGAAAATGCAGATGCAGTTGTATTAATGACAGAATGGAATCAATACCGGGCACTTGATCTTGAAAAAGTCAAAAGCATGATGAAAGGTAATGTGTTTGTCGATTTACGCAACGTATATGAAAAAGACACCATGGAACGGAAAGGTTTTGAATATTATTGTGTAGGGCGTTGATAATAATCTGACGTGATTGATTTCGAGGCTTAGTGGAAGTTATAAGTTGTATGTTTTAAGTTTTAAGTTAAAAACGTTATTCCATCCTTTGGTTCGAAAATCGCACCGCCTTCCTGGCTCTTTGCGAAATACCGTCCATCCATGGACATAACGGCACATCCGTGTGCCACTGCTCCACGAATAGTGCTAAAAAAAAGCTTATTTTAACCACAGATAAGTAACTTAATACATACAATTTATGACTTATAACTCCCGCTTATGACCGAACTCAGCCATTTGTGCAGAAAAATTGTGTAACAAACCAGCGGATAAAAATTTTATGAAAATACTAGTAACAGGTGTGGCCGGTTTTATTGGTATGAGCGTAGCCAAAGCACTGCTTGAAAGAGGCGACGAAGTCGTTGGCATTGATAATCTAAATGATTATTACGAAGTGCAATTAAAGTATGACCGCTTAAAATTGATTGAAGATTACGATGGATTTACCTTCATAAAAATGGATATTTCAGATCGTGATGCCATGAAAGTGTTGTTTGAAGAACAAAAATTTCAGCGTGTTTTCAACTCCGCAGCGCAAGCTGGTGTGCGTTATTCTCTGGAAAACCCGCATGCTTATGTGGATAGTAATCTGGTTGGTTTCGTCAATATATTAGAAGGCTGTCGTCAGACAAAAGTTGAACACCTGGTTTATGCCAGTAGTTCAAGTGTATACGGTGCAAATACCAACATGCCTTTTAGTGTACACGATAATGTTGACCACCAGGTAAGCCTGTATGCGGCAACAAAAAAATCCAATGAGCTGATGGCGCATACTTA
>JAFLJY010000223.1 GCA_022712755.1 Gammaproteobacteria bacterium | reverse complement strand
GGCAGGGAAAACACCGATGCAAGCCATTGGCGCTGCTATGCGAAAATTAATTCAAATTGGTTTTGGCGTTATTAAACACCAAAGCGAATACCAAGCACAAGTGGTTTAATAACACTTGCGATTGGTTTTGAGAGATGGTATCTACGATACTATTATTGTTTTTTCTTTTTTCGCGTCTTTTGCGTTCTTCGCGGACTATTTCTTTTGATTTTGAATGCCCGCTAATGACCGTAAGCAGCCATTTACTCTATGAGCAAATCTGATATGTTTTGTCAGGTTAAGTCTGAGCGAACACAGCTAACTTTTTTAATTCATGTTTAGTGTAAAATTTTAGCACTACCAATGCCCCGAGAATCTGAAGCCGCCTCTATTTGCCCACTTTTCTTATCCAGCACGATAACCTGCATATTGCCATAAACATTATCCATGGTTTTGGTATTATGGCCTAATTTCTGTAATGCCTTAACCAACGGCTCATCAAAAACAGTCGGTTCATAAAAAATTTTATCAGGCAAATATTGATGATGAAAACGTCCAGCATTAACTATTTCATCTGCGCTTTTATTCTCATAAAAATCAAGAATACCAAGCAGTACCATGGTGATTATACGACTGCCGCCCGGCGTACCAATAACCGCTATCCGATTTTGTGTTTCAACGATACTGGGTGTCATGCTGGATAACATACGTTTGCCGGGTTTAATCGCATTGGCATGCGAACCCACCAGCCCGTAAACATTAGGCACCCCCGGCTTGGAGACAAAGTCATCCATTTCATCGTTTAATAAAACCCCGGTACCTTCCGCCACAAAACAGGAACCAAACGGGTAGTTAATGGACAGGGTGGCTGATACTTTATTCCCCTGTTTATCAATAATAGAAAAATGCGTAGTATCAATTCCATTGCCTGACGGTTGTGCGATTGATTTTAGTAATGCGCTCGCCGTAGCAGTGTGAGGATTAATGCTTGCAGCCAGTAATTTAATGCGGGAATCAGAAATCAGATAATCAACCGGTACATCAACAAAATCAGGGTCACCCATATATTCTGCGCGATCATGATAGGCCAGGCGCATAGCTTCAACAATATGATGAATACGTTGTGCTTCATCCATTTTTTCTATATCGAATTCTGCAAGAATTCGCAGGATAACGGATAACACCAATCCACCGGAAGATGGCAGCGATGCGGCGGTTAGTTTCATGCCTTTATAAACCACACCATCCGGTGAGCGCTCTTTAATTTTGTAAGTTGCCAGATCTTTTATCGTCCAGATGCCACCATGTTTACGCACGTCCTTAACCATCATCCAGGCCTGTTCATTTTGATAAAAACCCGCAAAACCAGAATCAGCGATTAGCTGTAAAGTTTTCGCCAGATCCTTTTGTACAATTCTATAATCCAGCTCTGGCACTGCGCCCTGCTGTAAAAAAATCTCACTGGCTGCTTTATTTTCCTGTAAGGCTGTTAAACGAAACCGAACCATGCGTTGATAATATTCATCAACAGGAAAGCCCTGCTGAGAAAATGAGATTGCTGCTACCAATGTCTTCGACAAAGGCAGTTTCCCGTAGTTTTCTGCCAAATGCACTAATGCTGCAGGAATACCTGGAATACCCGCTGATAAGGCACCATTAATCGACGCACCTGAAACCACCTGCCCTGTTTTATCCAGATACAACTCCTTATGCGCACGTATTGGTGCTTTTTCACGAGCATCGAGCATAACGTAACGATCTGCCTCACTCTGATGCAGCAAATAAAAACCACCGCCACCCAAACCCGAGGAATACGGCTCGACCACAGCAAGTGTTGCCGTTACAGCAATGGCTGCGTCAAACGCATTACCGCCCTGAGTTAAAATATCAATTCCGGCCTGAGTTGCTAAGGGATGTGCGCTGGCGATTGCTGCTTGCGAGGTGGCTAATTCAGCCGATATTTGTGAAAAACTCGAAACTGGAAAAAAGGTGAGAAATACAAACAAAAGGGTTTTGTTGTTCATACTTTGAGCCTGCATCAAGATTAAGATAATTCAGACGTAACTGTTCTGCTTACCATCTCAACACTCAAACCGATACACGCACCTAAAATCATGTGTTTCCGGTAAGAATATTATATTTTTCCATCAATTCTTCCTGGGATTCCTGATGATCCGGATCTAATGGAATACAGTCAACAGGACACACCTCTACGCACTGAGAGGTTTCGTAATGACCAACACATTCTGTGCATAAATTTGGGTCAATTTCATAAATTTCATCCCCCGGAGTAATCGCCTCATTAGGGCACTCGGGTTCACAAACATCACAATTAATACATTCATCGGTAATCAATAACGCCATACTAAATCACACTAATCTTTTTTTCATTAAACTAATTTATGTGGTTACTACCCAGCATATCAGTTTAAATAGGTTACAAGCTAGATAGCTACAAAATAACTTACATGGATAGTCAGGATGAACAGAATTTTTTCATTTTTATCCTGACTATCCATGTAAATAAACTGGTATATCCATTCCATCCTCTCCATCCTCTGGTTCGATAACAGCACATCCATGTGCTACTACTGTTTCGAATACGCCACGTCCATATGCCACTACTCCATCCTTTGGTTCGTTAATCGCACCGCCTTCCTGGCCCTTTGCGAAATACCGTCCATCCATGGACATAACAGCACATCCCTGTACCACTACTCTGGTATTTTACTCTTTGCCAAATTCAATGCTAGCACAACGTGTTGATGGACAAACTGTGAAACATCACCACCATGTAAAGCAATTTCTTTTACCAGCGATGCTGAAATAAAACTGGTTTCCTCGCTGGGGGTCATAAACACGGTTTCAATTGAGTTTTCCAGATGCCGGTTCATACTTGCCAACTGCATTTCGTACTCGAAGTCAGACACTGCACGCAAACCACGCAATATGACTTTTGCATCTTTTGATTTTACAAAATGGACGAGGAGATCAGAGAAACCGCAGACTTCAACATTGTCAAATTGCGATAATATTTTTTCCGCCATGCTTACGCGTTGCTTTAAGTCAAATAAGGGCGTTTTTCCCGGATTTTCTGCAATACCCACAATCACACGGTCAAACAAGCCGGCAGCACGCTGCACTAAATCAGAGTGTCCATTGGTGATTGGATCAAACGTTCCTGGATAAACCGCTACTACTGTCATATTCACTCCTGATTGTTACCCAAGAAATTACCACTACGCCTTTACCATAGAATCTAAGCCCGTAGGTTGGGGTGAGGCACGAACCCCAACAAGCTGAGGCGGTTAACTCGTTGGGGTTCATAAAAAATCACCCCAACCTACATGCTGCAATCACTCTATGATTCTAAGCCGGTGCTGATAGAGTTTATAGGCCACCTGCCCGGCTTTTTTTTGTTTTAAACAAATCCAGTTTTCAGGCATTACTATATCAACATCAATGTTGTGCTCCACATAGATTATGGCATCTTCAGCCAAACATCCACTGCTAACCAGCAACGCACTCACTTTTGCCAACAGGTCACTATGAAATGGGGGATCAAGAAAAACTAGATTAAATTGATGATTCAATACTGCTGCGGACAACCAGTGCAATGCATCCTGATGGAGAACACTGGCATCTGATGCTTGCAGTGTGTTGATATTATCCTGTAACTTTTTAACCGTGTTTCTATTGTTATCAAGAAAAACAACTTCATCCGCACCACGTGAAAGTGCCTCAAAACCCAACACGCCACTGCCAGCAAAACAATCCAGGCAGCAACTTTGATAAATATAAGGTTGCAACCAGTTAAACACCGTTTCACGTATACGATCAGTAGTCGGTCGTAAGCCCTCAGCATCATCAAAGATTACCTTTCGTCCCCGCCACCTACCACCAATAATCCGGCACGCCCCTCTATTCACTATTTATCTCCATGGATGGAGTGGCTGAAAACTGCTCCTGCATTTTCCGCACTTCCTGCGTCCATGCAGGTCGTATGCTGATTGTGTCGGGAACAATTTCAGCTCACTATTCACTATTCACTGTTTTGTTGTTGCTTGCCAACAACAACCGTCACCATTTTGTCAGGATGCAGCCTGCGTGTCAGTGCATCATTAATTTTTTTCACGTCAACGGCGTTGATGTTGCCGATAAAACGATCAAGATAATCAAGCGGCAAATCATAAAACCCGATCATGACAATATAACCAAGTAACTTGCTATTGCTGTCAATATTCAGCGGGAAACTACCCGTGATATTACTCAAACTGGCAGCCAGCTCGTCTTTTTCAGGGCCTTCTGTTACATATTTTTTTAACTGCTGATTGAGCAAATTTAACGCCTGCTCTGTTTGTTCATTTTTAGTTTGCATACCCATTGAAAATGCGCCGGTTTCACGCATTGGCGAAAAATAACTATAAACGCTATAAGCCAGACCATGCTCTTCACGAATCACCTCAACCAGACGTGATGAAAAGCCACTGCCTCCAAAAGGGTGATTGGCAACATACAGACTGAAGTAATCTTTATCACCGCGTTTAATACCCGGCTGACCAACAAAAATATGAGTCTGTGTTGACGGAAAATCTATAACAATTTTTTGCGCTTCAGTTAACGGTTTCACCTCAGGCAAAGCCGGTGCTTTTTCTCCTGCAGGCAAACTCGTTATGACTGCTTTAACAATTTCTTCTGCCTGTTTACGGTCAACATTACCGACGATGGCAATGGTTGCATTATTGGCAACATAATATTGTTTATAAAACGCGATGACATCATCACGTGTTAACTGTTCTAAAGTATCGGCAGTACCCGAAGCAGGTGTAGCGTATGGATGATCACCAAAAACCGCTTTATTAAATGCTTCACTTGCCAGCGCAGAAGGCGATTGCTGGCGTGCTTTTACCGCAATCTTCATCCTGTTTAGCTCGCGTAAAAAGGCATCTTGTGGGAAATCAGGCTGGTTTAATACCTTTTTAAGCCCATCAATTGCTGCATTTAAATAACGTGGTTCAGTTAAACTGCGCACCCCAACCAGCGCCATATCACTTGCTGCATCGTACTCAATTTGCGCACCAACTGATTCGAATATTTCGGCTATCTGCTTTGCAGTTTTACCTGCCGCGCCTTCGGCTAACAAACCGTTAGTTAATACCGCCAGCCCACTGCTGCCAGCATCTCTTGCACTGCCTGCATCAAACACAATACGCACATCCAGCATCGGGATTTCTGTTGCTGGAATAAATAATACTTTTGCACCATTTGTAGTCTGCCAGGTTTGAATTTCTGGTGTGGCATTAACACCAGCACTTATCGCCATCAAACACACTAATACACTAACGAAGGCTGTTACTTTTGATTTACTTTTATTTATGAAATTTTTAATGAGCATGAACTGCTCCTGCTGAAGTCGATGCTTTTGTTCCGTTTTGGGTTGTCCCGTTTTGGCTTACTCCCTTTTCAAGAGGCAATGGGTCCAGCACCGCCACCGTCAAACGTGACTCTATTAAGTATTTATTTGCCACCTGTTGCACCTGCTGCGCAGTTACCGCCAGGATTTTTTCGACATATTCATCCTTTATTTGCCATGGATAACCCATGGTATCCAACATACCGATTTCCATCGCCTGGTAAAATGTTGAGTCCTGCTTATATACCTGCGCGGCAACAACCTGCGCTTTTACACGATCCAGCTCAGCTTCATCAGGCAACTGAGTTTTTATGGTATTAATTTCCTCACGAAGGGCAAATTCAAGCACTTCTATTTCCACACCATCATTCGGCACAGCCGACAGCACAAACAGCGTTTCATGCCTTGCCGTCATGCCGTAGCTGGCACTGGCACTGGTTGCAATCTGCTGACCACGAACCAGGTTGCTACTCAACCTGGCACTGCTGCCGCCATCAAGTACACCAGCCAGCACTTCCAGTGCATACATCTCCCACTCGTTTTTCTCAGGTTCAACACTACGAGCTAAAACCGGGGCTTTATAGCCCATAATTAAGTAGGGAATTTTTGCTGGCACTTCAACCGTTACGCGCTGTGTGCCGTACTGTTTGGCTTCACGCCTGGGCTTTGACTGCGGTATATTTGAGACGGGTATCTGACCAAAATATTGTTTTGCCAATTTAAATACCTGCTCTGCCTTAACATCACCAGCAACCACCAGAGTGGCATTGTTTGGCGCATACCAGGTCTCATACCATTGACGCGCATCATCAATGGTCAGTGTTTCCAGGTCTTCCATCCAGCCAATAATCGGTCGCCGATAAGGGCTGTTGGTATAAGCAAGAGCGTTAAATCTTTCATAGGTTAGCGAACTGGGTTTATCATCAGTACGCAAACGGCGTTCTTCTTTAACTACTTCTAATTCTTTTAAGAATTCTTCTTCATCAAACACCAGGTTCTGCATACGATCAGCTTCCAGTTCCAGACACAACTCCAGCCTGTCTTTGGCTATGCGTTGAAAATAAGCGGTAAAGTCCTGTCCGGTAAAGGCGTTTTCTTTTCCGCCATTAGCAGCGATTATCTCTGAAAACTCACCAGCAGGATGCTTTTTTGTACCCTTAAACATCATATGCTCCAGCACATGAGAAATACCGGTAATACCGTCATGCTCATAACTGGCACCGACTTTATACCAGACCTGCGACACCACGACTGGCGCGCGATGGTTTTCCACCACCAGCACCTTCATGCCATTCGACAGTGTGAACGATTTCACCGCAGCCGCATCTTCAACATTCTGCTCTATCTCCGGCTGTTTATCGCTATACAACACAGCACCCAAAACCAGGGTTAAAACAATGACCAAACCTGCAATTAACTTCATCTTCATTTTTATCTCTTCTTATTCTTTAATATCTTTGTTAAGTAAATACAGAAAACTAATGATAGGATAGCCACATATTTCATCACTTTACTGTACGAACCATCATGTTTGGCTTCATTAAACGCAAGAAAAAAATACTCTCTGAGACAACTCAAACTGCCGCAGACGCATCCAAAACAATATCTATCTCGGCACAACAGCAGCCCAATGACTTAAGCCATTCTCTGGAAAAAACCAAACGCACTTTTTCCGATGGCATGGCCGATTTCTTTCTTGGCAAAAAGGCTATTGATAATACCTTGCTCGATGAGCTGGAAACCCGTTTGTTAAGTGCCGATGTTGGTGTCGATGCTACCACAACCATCATCAGCGAACTGCAAAACAATATTTCCCGAAAAGTCATCAGTGATGCCGAGTCCTTACACCTTAAGTTAGCTGAAATCATGAAAGCTATTTTGCAACCCTGTGAGCAGTCGCTAGATGCTGTTGTCAACCAGAACGCTAATCAAAACGCTAGTCTAAACAATCCCGACACTAACATCGAAGCGAAAAAACCGTTTGTGATACTGGTTGTTGGCATCAATGGTGCTGGTAAAACCACCAGCATTGGCAAACTGGCGCATCATTTCAAACAACAGGGTAAATCGGTAATGTTAGCCGCTGGCGATACATTTCGCGCTGCAGCGGTCGAACAGCTGCAGCAATGGGGTCAACATAATGATGTTACTGTCATTGCTCAGGGTACTGGTGCTGACCCGGCATCGGTTATCTTTGACGCTGTAGCTTCAGCAAGTTCAAAAAATATTGATATCGTTATTGCCGATACCGCCGGTCGTTTGCATACGCAAGATAATCTAATGGATGAACTGGCAAAAATAAAGCGCGTACTGGGCAAACTTGATGCCAACGCACCCCACGAAACCCTGATCGTAATGGATGCCGGCTTCGGCCAAAATGCCCTGCATCAGGCACAGCAATTTCATAATAGCATTGGCCTGACCGGGCTGGCAGTCACCAAACTCGACGGTACCGCGAAAGGCGGTATCTTATTCTCCATTGCCAAAATCCTGAAACTACCGGTTCGCTTTATTGGTATTGGCGAGGGCATTGAGGATCTAAGGCCGTTTAATGCTAGTGAGTTTGTGGATGCACTACTTGAATAATGGTTAATTATTAATGGTTAATTGTTAATGAAAAGCCAAAACATAAACCAGGTGCCAATAAAAGCACGAACCGTGCAATACTGTTTTTCCATCCTTTGGTTCGTTAATCGCACCGCCTTCCTGGCTCTTTGCGCAGCAATTGCAAACATGGCCGTCCATCCATGGACATAACAGCACCTCCATGTGCTACTGCTCATTAACCATTAATAATTAACCATTAACCATTAACCATTGCTTTAATGATTCACTTCGATAACATCAGCAAACGATACCCCGGCGGACACGATGCTTTAAGTCGCATCAACCTGCGCCTGGCAAAAGGGCAAATGGCCTTTCTCACCGGGCATTCTGGGGCGGGAAAAAGCACCTTACTCAAATTAATCGCCATGATCGAGCGCCCCACACGTGGGCATATTTTTCTCGACGGGGTTAATCTGAATAACATCAGTAATCAAAAAATCCCTTACATACGCCGTAACATCGGCATTATTTTTCAGAATCATCACCTACTTTACGATCGACCGGTTTTTGACAATGTTGCCATGCCTCTGATTATCCAGGGGTATCGCCACCAGGAAATTCGTAAACGGGTACGAGCGGCGCTTAATCAGGTGGGCTTATTAAAAAAAGAAAAAACCGCGCCTATCACCCTGTCCGGCGGTGAACAACAACGTGTTGGCATTGCCCGCGCTATTGTCCACAAGCCTTTATTATTACTCGCCGACGAACCCACAGGAAACCTTGACCCTGAACTATCACTGGAGATCATGCAGCTATTCGCCCGTTTTAACCAGGTCGGCACTACAGTATTAATCGCCAGCCACGACCTCGATTTAATTAAACAAATGGGTTCACCAATGATTAGCCTGCAAGGCGGGCAAATCAGCCACAATGGCCTACCTTTTACGCTGTAACATGAACAGCAAACCCAAATAAAGATTATGCGACACCGCCCCCCTGGAAAAACGCGATTTAGCGCATACTTTGGCAACCACCTGCGCGTCAGCATGACTAGCCTGAGCCGGCTCTATGCACAACCGATTGCAAGCTTAATGACCGCTTTGGTCATCGCCATTGCATTAGCCTTACCTGTTGGTTTATACATCGCACTGGACAATGTGGGACAACTGAGTAGTGACTGGGACGGCTCAACACAAATTTCACTATTTCTGCATACTCATGTAGAAGAACGCACTGCACAAAAACTAATGCAGCGTCTGGAAAAACATAAAAATATTAAAAAAATCGAACTCATCGGAAAAGAAAAAGGTCTTGAACAGTTCAGAGAAATATCAGGTTTTGGCGATGCACTGAAATACCTCAACAGCAACCCTCTGCCCATCGTGCTGGTGGTTCACCCGCAATTCAACAACAATCAACCCGACAGAACCTCACATCTGGTTAAAGAACTGGGGAAAAACAAACTGGTTGAACTGGCGCAACTGGACGTGCAATGGGTAAAACGCCTTTATACTTTTTTAGAAATTGCCAACCGGGTCATCCTGGGTCTCAGCACCATGCTGGCTATTGCTGTGCTGTTAATTATCGGCAATACCATCCGGCTGGATATCCAGAACCGCCGCGAAGAGATTGAAGTATCAAAACTTATCGGTGCTTCGGATGCTTTTATCCGCCGCCCCTTTTTATACACCGGCATATGGTATGGCGCGATGGGGGGCGCTCTGGCGTGGATAATCACCCAAATTTCACTGCTTTTTATGGCAAACCCGATCCACAAGCTGGCACTGTTATATCACAGCGACTTCCGCCTGAGTGGGCTGGGAGTAGAAAACACCCTGCTATTGATACTATTTAGCTGTTTATTGGGCCTGGTTGGCTCCTGGATTGCCGTCAGCCGGCATCTTAAAGAGATTGAACCTAGCTAAACCTTAATTGTGAATTGTGAATTGTGAATTCAACCCGAACTTTTCGACTAACTAGCACTCTCACTCGTTGACTGCTAAAATATGATTATGAGAGAAGATGATATGACAACAGCATTAATTCCCGTTTTGCAAAATGTGCCATTAAGTGCCGGCAATCTGGACGCTTATATTCGACAAATTCACGGTATTCCTGTGTTAAGCACCGAGGCTGAACGTGAACTGGCTTTGCGCCTGGAACAGCAAAATGACCTGGCAGCGGCGCAACAGTTAATTATGTCTAATTTACGTTTTGTGGTAAAAATAGCGCGTGGTTACACCGGTTATGGCTTACCCCTGGCCGATTTAATCCAGGAAGGCAATATCGGTCTGATGAAAGCCGTTAAACGCTTCTCAGCAAGCCACGAAGTCCGCCTGATATCCTATGCCGTACACTGGATCAAATCCGAGATTCATGAATTTGTTTTGCGCAACTGGCGTATTGTTAAAGTTGCCACCACCAAACCTCAGCGAAAATTATTCTTCAAACTGCGCAGCTCGAAGAAGAGACTGGGCTGGTTTACTCAGGCCGAAGTCAATGATGTTGCTAAAACACTGGGAGTAAAACCGGAAACCGTGGTTGAAATGGAATCACGCCTAAGTGGCAGTGATGTTACTTTTGATCCACCAACCAATGACCATGATGACGAACAGCATTTTACCCCTGCAGCTTATCTTACTGATGGCAGCATGGATCCGGCACATTTACTGGAACATGAAAACAGTCGCTCGCAGCAACTTGGCTTGATGGCAAGCTCATTAGAAACTCTGGATGAACGCAGCCTGGACATCATCAAACGCCGCTGGCTGAATGAAGATAAAGCCACCTTGCATGAACTGGCTGATGAGTATCAAATTTCTGCCGAGCGTATTCGCCAGATCGAAAAAAATGCACTGGGCAAAATGCGCGTGGCTTTTGAGGCTTAAAAACGAAAGCAACACATCGTAAAGGACGAAAAACTATAGACTTTGGAAATAATCCATTAAAAACTCACGGTTGATTTTCTCGATAGACAGTCAGAATTTCTATCACATTACCATTAATGCGATAAATAAAGCTATATTTACGGTAAATTACACGCCTGATGTTCTCACCAAATTCAGGCATTAAACGACCCGACTCAGGAAATTGACCCAAAACGGTCTCCAGCCAGATTTCAAATTGTTTTAAATAATTCAGGACAAATCTACTTGATAGTTGTTGCTGATAAAGATAATCAGCGATTTCCTCTAGTCGCTGTTTGGCACATGGAGAAAAAACAATTTTTTGTTTACTCATATTTTGCCTGAAGATGCTTCATCACTTTTTCCATGGATATTGCCTTACCATCATCAAGTTGTTTGATCGAAACACCAATATCATGCTTGATTTTTTGCTGGTGAATAAAATCAAAAAAAGCCCTGCCCATTGATTGCGCGTCATCACCATAGGTTTGCTTAATGTTTTTTTCCAACTCAGGGTTATCTATTTGTATATTTAACATATTCATCTCCAGATATTTTATTGCAGCTATCTATCTGTTCATTGTAATTGAAACTCAAGTATACTTATAGCATCTTTGGCATCCAGGCAGGTTTTAGCTATTTAAAATCAACAAGCTGCTGCTTTACTTCCTGTTTCTGAGAACCTGCTAAAACAGGCTTCCACGCATGACCATAAATTATTTCATAGCTGGCTGGCAGTACATTATTCTGCCGGAACTGTTCATAATTTTTTCGTAACTTTTGTAAAGCCGCTTTGCCACCCAGTCCAGTGCGCGAACGCTGGGCGGTCACATTTGCGCCGATGGCTTTTAAATCAAACATAATTTCATCAACCGAGTTATAGGTAACGGTCAACACTTCAGCTTCCATTACTGGCTCGGCAAAACCATCAAACAACAGTGCATCACCAATATCATGCATATCGATAAACTGGTTGACATGGTTAGCATTATCCACGCTCGCCCAACTACTGCGTAATTCTTTTAAGGTGTCCGGGCCAAAGGTACTGAAGACAAAAAGGCCGCCCGGTTTAAGTACGCGTTTTGCTTCCAGTAATGCCGCATTCAAATCATTACACCATTGTAAACTCAAACTGGAAAAAACCAGATCAAATACATTGTCGGCAAAGGGAAGCTTCTCAATGTCTGCACAAACCAGATGTGGTGTACGCAGGAAACTGCCCTGTTGGCTGCTTTTTTGCAACATATTTTCTGATAGATCCAGTGCCACCACAGACGCTTTTTTGTAGCGTTTAAATAGTGTCGGAATCGCTGAGCCGGTTCCCGTACCGGCATCTAAAATAAACTGTGGATTGATTTTTACTATCTCCAGCTTTTCCAATAAACGCTTACAGACTTCATTTTGTAATACAGCGGCTTGCTCATAAGAGTCCGCAGCACGGTCAAATGCACGACGTACGTGTGCCTGTTCAAATTTTTGTGGCTGACCAGGAGATTGGTCTGACTGTTGATATAAGCTACTTGTTTTGTGTGTTTTTGTAACTACTCAGCCTGACAGGTTGGTTCATCATAGTATTGTTTTTTTATCACGTTGCTGCTGAGCTATTTTTATTAACTGTTTTACAAAATCTTCACTGTGTGAAATAAAAGGTGCGTGACTTGCCTGTGGATGCAACATCACATTTTGCTGTCCATATTGCTGCTGCAAAACCGAAACCAAATCACTCGGCACCAGCGCATCTTTTGCACTTAATACCCAGTGTAACGGGCAATTTATCGTTTTCAAAGCCTGGCGTAAATCGGTTTTTAGCAATATATTCAACGCGACAACCAATGCCGGTGTTGAAGCCTGTCCTCGTTTGTGCATACTTTGTTGCAATTGTCTGACCACAGACAGGCCATTGGGCAAGCCTTTTACCTGCAACGCCAGAAAACGACGTATCGTTTTCTGCTGGTTGTTTTTTAAATCACTGGCAAACTGGTCGAACACACTGACATCAACCGCACAGGGCCAGTCAAACTGGCTGACAAAACAGGGATTAGTGGTAACCAATAAAGCGCTAGCGACACGTTGCGGGTACAACTCAGCTAAACGTAACACCACCAACCCACCCAACGACCAGCCAACCCAGATTACTGGTTGATGCACTAGTGGCACTAACGCCTGTACATAATCATCCAGTTTACTGGCGGATATGCCAGCCATGGTGCCATGCCCGGGCAAGTCCACCACGATCACATTTATCCAGTCGGGCAACTGATCAACACATTTATCCCATACCGCACTGTTCATCGCCCAGCCATGAACAAAAATACAGGTTACTGAATCAGACATGATTAGCGCCTGGTTGAACCTTAAAAAAGCAGTTGACCGCACATTTATAGCGTAACCTCTTAATGCACCTGGCATATTTAAAAAATTGCTTATCACCAATAAGGTGACTACGCATTTTTTAAATTTACCATGCACATCAATAGCTTACACTCTAAACGCACTTTCAATTGCTTTTTAAAGGTTGAAGCAATTACAGCAAGCATTTTACAAATACCTGGGGTAAGCTTGCGCAGTTGCAACACACTCAACATAAACACCATGGAACACACTCTCCTCATCATTTTATTTGCCGGCCTTGCCTATCTTATCGGCTCTATTTCCACTGCCATTATTACCTGCAAAATAATGGGCATTGAAGACCCGCGTAAAACCGGCTCCAAAAACCCGGGCGCAACTAATGTGTTACGCACTGGTGGAAAAAAAGCCGCTATTATCACCTTATTAGGAGATATGTTAAAAGGTTTTATTCCCGTGTTGGTTTTCAGCCAGTTTCAGTCAGATGCATTAACCATCGCACTGGTTGGCCTGTTTGCCCTGTTAGGTCATATCTTCCCGATTTATTACGGCTTTAAAGGCGGCAAAGGGGTTGCCACTTTTTATGGTGTTATTTTAGGCATAAACTGGTTAGTCGGTATTATCGCTCTCGCAATATGGCTGGGCATGGCAGCGATAGTGAAAATTTCATCATTGTCTGCTCTGGTTTCTGTCTTTTTCGCCCCGTTTATACTCTGGCATTTTTCACAATCTATCGAACTGACCGCTGCTGTGGCGATAATGAGTATTCTGGTTTTCTGGCGGCATAAGGGAAACATTAAATCTTTGTTGCAGGGTTCTGAGGCTAAAATAAGTAAAAACTAAGTAATTATTTTTCCACAGATGAACGCAGATAAACACAGATATTAAAACAAAAGTAGTTATTCAGCATAATTTGAAAAATGACTCGCGTATTCAAAATAGTATGCTGAACAGTTACAAGCAAAAATAGTTATATCTGTGTTTATCTGTGTTCATCTGTGGATAAATATCTTTTGATTCTCAAATCGCCTTCAAATCCTGCATCAACCACCTTGCCTTGGCATCAATTTCCAGCGGCTGGGTTTCTCCGGCCATTAATCGAAAACAACCTGCCAGTGCAATCATGGCACCGTTATCGGTACAAAATTCAATACGCGGATAATACAGCTCGCCACCGAGTGACTCAATCATGTCGCGCAACACCCTACGCAAGCGTTTATTTGCGCCTACACCGCCGGCAATAACCAGTGTTTTACATTGCTGCTGCTCTAAAGCACGCCGGCATTTTATCTTTAGCGTATCAGCCACCGCTTCTTCAAAGGCCAGTGATATATCAGCCTTAACCTGCTCGCTTAATTTGCCTTGCGCACCATCTTCATGCGCGGCTGATTGCATGGTATGTAGAGCAAAGGTTTTTAATCCACTGAAACTAAAATCCAGTCCGGGTCGATCTACCATGGGACGAGGGAATTTATAAACACCGTGTTCACCCTGCTCTGCCATCGCTGCCAGCACGGGGCCTCCAGGGTAACCCAGACCCAATAATTTCGCGGTTTTATCAAAGGCTTCACCAGCGGCATCATCAAGGCTCTGCCCCAGCAATTCATATTGACCAATACCTTTGACATACGCCAGCAGAGTGTGACCACCAGAAACCAGTAAAGCCACAAAAGGAAATTCGGGGGCTTTTTCCTCCAGCATCGGTGCCAACAAATGGCCTTCCATGTGATGCACTTCCACTGCAGGAACACCTAAAGACCATGCCAATGATCGCCCAAAAGCAGCGCCCGACATTAAAGCACCAATTAAACCGGGGCCAGCAGTATACGCAATACTGTCAATTTCTGTTTTTTTGATGCCAGCCTGTTGCAACACCTCTTCCAGCAACGGGATCAGGTAACGAATATGATCTCGCGATGCCAGTTCAGGCACCACACCACCATACTCTGCATGCAATTCAATCTGGCTATGTAAAGTATGTGCCAATAGACCTTTTTTGCTGTCAAACAGAGCTAACCCGGTTTCATCACAGGAGCTTTCGATACCTAAAACAATCATTTTTAACCATTACTTTTCTGCTTAAGGGCATCTATAATAATTCCGTCCTTTGGTGCATTAACAGGGCATCCGTGCACCACTTCTCTGTTTGAGCAGGTTTGTACTTGAGAGGCTCAAGAACAAGGCGAAAATCTTGCAAATAGTGGACTATTTGCAAGCCATGTTATCAACAACCTGGCAATGATTTATTGATTTTCTCAAATGCGAAGATGCCAATCATGAATTTTTAGAGATGCCCTTAAATTATTAAATGAAACAAATTTTATAAAATCGCTTTCCAGCTTTTGGAATTACGCTGATAATGCGATATAATACGTGGTTTCACCGCATACTTTGCGGTTTTTTATATAATTTAATACTAATATTTTTTTGAATATTTAAAAGAGAGTACTATGCCTGCAATACGAGTAAAAGAAAACGAACCATTTGATGTCGCTTTACGCCGTTTTAAACGTTCATGTGAGAAAGCCGGTGTTTTAACCGAAATCCGCAAACGTGAAGCTTATGAAAAACCCACTACAGAGCGTAAACGTAAAGCTGCAGCAGCAGTTAAGCGCCACCTGAAAAAACTGTCTAAAGAACGCAATAAATTCGCACGCTCACCACACCAGCGTCGTCGTTAAATTATTTATTGCACCCTCGTACAGTAGCAAAACGCTAGCATAACAAAAATTCAACGCCATTCAGGATAATGCACCTGATCGCACAGGGTTCTTAGATAAACAATGAGTAAGCTAAAAAAGCAGATTCAGGATGCTGTTATCAGCGCGATGAAATCGGGTGAGAAAGAACGCCTTAAGATTATCAGGCTGATGACTTCATCAATGAAACAAATCGAAGTTGATGAGCGCATTGAACTGGACGACCAGAGAATCATTGTTATTCTCGACAAAATGGTCAAACAACGTCGCGAATCCATTTCACAGTTTAAAACTGCTGAACGCGATGATCTGGTGAAACAGGAGGTTTTTGAAATTGATATTATTCAGGAATTCTTACCGCAGGCATTAGGCGAAGAAGAAGTTGATACGATTGTGCAACAGGCAATTGAGCAAACCGGTGCTAGTTCTATTAAAGACATGGGCAAGGTAATGGGGCTGGTCAAACCGCAAATAGTTGGTCGCGCAAACATGGGCGAAGTCAGTGGCCGCATAAAATCGTTGCTAAGTGCCAACTAAGCACTGTCCTGTCCAGGTTGGCTTATAGAATAAACTTTTTTGACACGGAGCTCACAGAGGATAATAAATGAATGCTGTAAACATTTAGTCGATTATTAGCCGTGCTTTCAAATGATGCTACAACGCTATAGCACAAAATCTCTGTGAACTCTGCGGTCTCTGTGTCAAAACAAAAGCCACCACAACAAAAACAACTTAAAGCATAACATAGCCATGAACACACTCAAAAACGACCGATTTATCAGAGCATTACTTGGCCAGAGTGTTGATCGCACCCCGGTCTGGATTATGCGCCAGGCAGGACGTTATTTGCCTGAGTACCGTGAAATACGCGCCACAGCAGGCGACTTTATGACTTTATGCAGTACGCCAGAACTGGCCTGCGAAGTGACCTTGCAACCCTTGCGCCGATTTGATCTTGATGCCGCCATTCTGTTTTCAGACATTTTGACTATTCCCGATGCCATGGGCCTGGGGTTATATTTTTCTGAAGGTGAAGGCCCTAAGTTTAAAAAAACCATCGACTCTGCCAGCGATATAAACAATTTGTTTATACCTGATCCTGCAGATAAATTATCCTATGTTACTGACGCGGTGTCTTTAATTCGTAAAGAATTAAACGGTCAGGTACCGCTAATTGGTTTTGCCGGCAGCCCATGGACACTGGCTACCTATATGGTAGAAGGCGGCAGCAGCAAAACCTTCTCAAAAATCAAAGCGTTATTATTTGAAGACCCTACATCTGCTCACATCTTAATGAGTAAGCTTGCAGACTCAGTTGCACTTTATCTAAACGCACAAATTGAAGCCGGCGCACAGGCAGTGATGGTCTTTGATAGCTGGGGGGGCGCATTAACCACACCGCATTACAAAACATTTTCACTGGCCTATATGCAGCAGATCGTTGACCAGCTCATTCGTGAAAAAGACGGACAGAAAATCCCTGTTATTTTATTCACCAAAGGCGGCGGTATGTGGCTGCCGGAAATTGCCAACACTGGTTGCGACGCGGTAGGTCTGGACTGGTCTGTCGATATACACCAGGCTCGCCAGCAAATTGGCGACAAAGTTGCACTGCAGGGCAACATGGATCCCGCCATTATGGCAACCAATCCTGATGTCATAAAACAGGAAGTCAGCCGTATTCTTGCTGATTTTGGCTTTGGTAACGGCCATGTGTTTAACTTAGGCCATGGTATTACACCCAACATTACGCCTGAAAACGTTAAAACACTGGTTGATGCAGTACATGATATTAGTGCGCAATACCACGACTAAGGGCCTGACCGCAAATACGTTACACAGAACCTGGCAGTAAAAAACGAAAACTAATTCCTCTCAGCCAGTATAAGTTTCGTTATACTTAGGCTTTATCTAGCCAACCATTTATTACGTTATGCCTTTTCGCAAATGTAATTATTCAAAAAGTTTATTGATTGTTATCGCACTATTTTGTTTTTACAAAATGGCGATCAGCGCTGACCTGCATTATAACCACTCTGCATCAAACACCTCAACCAAAAACCAGCCCACTCAACGACCTAAAATAGGCCTGGTGTTAAGTGGCGGCGGCGCACGCGGTTTTGCTCATATCGGCGTGTTAAAAGTTCTTGAAGAAAACAAGGTGCCGATTGATTACATCGTCGGTACCAGCATGGGCTCCATCGTTGGTGGTTTATACGCTATTGGCTTAAGCCCAGAAGAAATTGAACACGGCGTTTCGGGCATTGCATGGGATAAGGTATTTGATGATTTTGCCTATCGTGAATACAAAACCTTCCGTCGCAAACTGGACGACTTTGACTTTTTTAGTATTCACCGTGTTGGTATAAGTGAAACCGGTTTACAGCTCTCTCCCGGTTTAATTGAAGGTCAGCAAATTGAACTGGCACTGGATCGACTGGCTCACCCCGGATTCCACATAAACGATTACGATAAACTAAGAATCCCTTTTCGTGCAATCGCCACCAACATTGAAAACGGTGAACACTTTGTTATACAAAAAGGCAATATTGCCAAAGCCATGCGTGCCAGTATGTCTATTCCCGGCGCTCTGCCACCCATTCTAATTGACGACACATTGCTGGTTGATGGTGGCATTGCCAATAACATAGCCATTGATGTAGCACGAAACATGGGCGCAGACATTATTATTGCAGTTGATGTCAGCGCGCCTTTAGCCAGCAAGCAAAATATAAAATCCAGCGTTGATGTCACCGCTCAGCTAGCAACCATTCTGACCAGGCGTATTGCCGATATACAGCTTAAAACCTTAAACGAAAACGATCTTTTAATTACCCCCGGCGCCGCAGAAATATCTTCATCCGATTTTGAAAAACATGCAGAATTAATAGCAGCAGGTCAAACCTCAGCGACAGAAAAACTCAATGCCATTCAGAAGTTATCACTTCCCGATGCAGCATATTCAAGCTACCTTTCCTCGCTAGCAAATGTTGCCAACAAAGAGCCGGTCATCGACTTTATCGAAATAAAAAACCAAACTCGCCTTAGAGATGAAGTGATGCAGGTGCGTATCCATCAGAAACTTGGCGAACCACTGGATATCCCCCAGTTAGAACAAGATTTGTCTTACATTTACGGCCTGGATTTTTCCAGCTCCGTAGTTTATTCGCTGGAACAACGTAATGGGCAAACCGGGTTAATTATTTATGTGCGTGACCGAGAATGGGCACATAGTTATTTACAGTTCGGTCTATCCATACAATCCGAATCGGATATCGGTGCATTCACTAATTTTGATGTCGCTTATACCAAACACAACTTAAACAATCTGGCCGGCGAATTTCGAGCAACTATTGGCATAGGCAGTGAACCTGAATTGAGTGCCGAGATTTATCAGCCCTTAAATGTAGAACTGGATTTATTTGTTTCAGCTAAAGCAGGTATTGAGACTACCATTTTTCCAATTGTCAGCAACGCCCACGTTGAGTCTATTCAGCGTTTTCGCCGTAACTATCTGGATCTATCCACCGGCAAAGCATTTAAGCAAATCACAAAGATTAGCCTTGGACTGCGTTTTAATGATGGTCACACAGCCACAATCAGTGGCAACCGTTCATTTTCTGGCGGTGACTTTCGAGAAGGCTTTTTCTATTCCACATTGTTTCATGATTCACTGGACAACTTAAGCTTTCCAAACACCGGTTTTTTTGGTGGATTTTCGTTTAAATCCAGCCAGGAAAATCTTGGTGCTGACAGCAATTATGAGCAGTTGCAAATAATGCTAAGTGGCGCTGAAACCTATAAACGTTATAGTGTTTTCAGCCGCGCCATTTTCGAAACCACGCTGAATGAAAATGCACCGTTTAATGCATTATACCGGCGCGGCGGCTTTCTTGAATTATCCGGCACCCTGCAACGGTCAGTAGCCGGACAACATTTCGGCCTGATTCAAGCGGCCTTTTATCGGCGTCTGGGCGACATCACCTTTCTACCCATTTATACCGGATTTTCGTTGGAAGCAGGCAACGCCTGGGATCGCTACGAAGACATCAAAGCAGACAATACCATCCTTGCCGGTAGTTTATTTATCGGTGCCGATACGTTTCTTGGCCCACTGTATCTCGCCTTTGGTTTTACTGATAATGGTGAGCAGGCCGTGTACTTTAACCTGGGTAAAACTTTTCTTGTCAAGTAACAACACGTATTACTGAAACAGAAAGAAAGGATACCGACTATGAAAGACACGCCGTAAACACATCCCCATGTTTGCAAAAGCGGGGCTTGACTACAGCATCCATGCTGTAGACAGTCTTTAATAGTCGGTATCCTTTCTTTCCGTCTTGCTAGTATGTAACATATAGTTGGTTTAGATTAAACCCTATATGTAATTATAAATGCCCACAAACGAGCAAACAGACCGTATAGTCTTTTATAATATTTGAGTCAAACCACCATCCATTAAAGCAGACGTTTTAGCCTGCTGGTAAGATTTCAAATCTGATAATGATCTTGCATTACTATTTTCGGTTTATACAAAACAGATATTTATCTGACATTAAAAAGCCGCGTCAAATCCAATCAGTGCGTAATTCTCGCCGGTAAGGTGTCCCGTCCAGTAAGTACCCGTTTTATCGACAGTATCGAGCAAATCCAGGTTGACTTCAATTACACCTTTCACATTACGCATGAAGTAGTAGGAAACGGATACTGTCAACGAATTTATGTCTATGCCTTCATAAACAGTATCAGTGTTTTTCAAATCATTGGCATCTGCGTAATTGTATAAAACTGAGTATACCCAGTGGTCACTGTGGATGTAATCAATGCCGATAAAACTGCCAAACCAGCTGTATTTGGTGTTGGCATCAATAAACTCATCCCAATCATTTTGCAGGAACTGTGCAAACCAGTAGGTCTTATAGCCAAGTTTGCCGGACAGGTCGATACCGTAAGAGATCTTGTCAGTGTCACGATTACCGCTGTCAGTACCGGCAATTCCAGTGGCATTTTTCTGAGTACCAGAATAACCAAATAAACCAAGATTTACACCAGCAAACTCTCCACCAACACGACCGAATACAGCTTTGCCACTGTTGTTATCAAACAGGTGGTCAGGGCGTTGATAACCGGGACTATTGATTGTGTGATTTTCTGAGATGCCGTTACCGTTAACCAGGCCTAGTGATAAATCGACAGAGCCAGCAGTGTAACCAAAAATTGTTCCGCGATCATAAGTCAGACCAGCCATGCGATAAACCACAAAATCCTGAAAAGTTAGTCGAGTTTCGCGTGGGAACATCAGGTCTGAAACCTGGAACTGACCAAGCATCAGGCTGATATCGGTGCCAAAGACATTATCATGTGAAAACCATGCATCTTCTACAATTACAGCGCCATTATCACCTTTCTCGGCAAAAATAGCGTAAAAATAGTAACTGATGTGATCAGATAAAGGCGCACTTGATAGCAATTTTATTAAATAGGGTGATTGAAAATCAGTATCAGCAGAAATGGTGTCACCATTCTCAACATCAATTGTATTGGCTTCTCTGGCCTGCACAAATGCCTGCGTGCGAAGAGCCAGAGGAACGCTGTCCGGTAAAGCCAGCCTTTTATCACCTGTCTCTACCGTTGAATCTTTCCAGTTGGGTAAGCGAAAGTTATTACTAACGAATTGTTCACCAAATTCATTGAGCCAGATCGAAGAGCACACGTCTG
>JAFLJY010000294.1 GCA_022712755.1 Gammaproteobacteria bacterium | reverse complement strand
AGAGACACAGAGAAAAACTTTTTGTTGTTTATTGCGCCTGCGGCGCATTAAACAAAATAAAACTCTGTGTCTCTGCGCCTCTGCGGTTCAAAGCTTTTGACTTTATTTTTAAAGGTCCGCTAATGACCGAACTCAGTCATTCAATCAATGTGTAAATCTGAAAAAGCCGCACCTTATTGTAGTTTAGCGATCCGTGCTACGCCGCCGTAGCTGCCGATCCAGGCGCTGCCGTCTTTGGCGGTTGCCATGGAAAATACGGCATCTGCATACAGACCGTCTGCCATGTTAAAAATTTGTAAACTACCGTCGTTTGACCGTATCGCCAGACCTTTTTCGGTGCCGATCCAGACTTTTCCGTTATTTTTATATAATGAGAAGATATGGTTGCCAGGTAAACCATCTTTTACCGTATAGTTTGTCCAGATTTCGCCGTCAAAGTGTGCCAGACCAGCGCCCCATGTACCTGCCCATACAGAACCGTCGTCATCCACTAATAGAGCAATGATGTAATTTGGATTGTAGGCAATACTCACATCTTGCAGATCCATTTCATCTTTTTGGCGGGCATGGTGTTTCGATGCGGTTGCGGGGTCGTCGTCAAATGCTATCTGGTCTTTTACCAGGTCATAAGCGGCACCCTGACCGTCCTTATGGTTCCAGTTGTCCCATTTGTCATTCTTGAATCGTGCCAGGCCACCTTCCGTTGCCATCCATATTTCACCATTTTTACCCATGGCAAGTGCATAGACCCAGTCGTTTGGTAAGCCGCCGTTAGTATTTTCCACAGTGAACAGATCCCATTTACTGCTGTCATCGAGATCACCGCCACGAATGCGGTTGGCACCAGACCAGGTGGCAATCCAGATATCACCGTTATCGGATTTAAGTACGTCGTAAACAAAGGCATCACCCAGTCCTTCCGGGATGTTGTAGGTGCGCCATTTACCGGTTTGTTCATTAAGTATGGACATGCCGCCGCCATAGGTGCCAATTACGATTTCATCATCCATTTTACCAACGTAGAAGATACCATTAGCGAGCAGACCGTTGCGTGAATCATACAGCTTGTATTCATCGGTTTTGATGTTGTAACGAATGACACCTCCGGAGGTGCCAACCCACATCACGTCGCCATCAGCCAGAATGCGTTTAACATTGCGCTGACCAACACGAAAATGGGTGAATTTTGCATCGGGGTTAGCATTGTTATCGCGATGTGCCTGCCCTGACAGTGCAGGCTTGCCAATATTATCGGCTGAAGTCGATGCTGAATGCGGGTTTTGCTGTGTCGAGGCATCCGTGTTTAGTGCCAGTGAGTTGACAAAACCCGGGTTAATTGCCGGATGTGCAGATGGCGTGTTTGCCGTTGTTGTGGCCACTGCTTGTTGTGTTGCACTCGGCACTTCAGGCGGTATTTTAGTCTGTGTTTGCTGGCTACTGATAAAGTAACCGCCAGCCACTGCAATTGCAATGGCTGCAACGCCCAGTACAACAGGCACAAGTTTGCTTTTTGTACTCACGATAGCCTCCGAAAAATCATTGGTTACTGGTGCTGGTATTACTGACCAAGGCGTGTGACACCATGTTTAGTGCCTACCCATATTTCACCAGAGGGTAAGGCGGCGATGGCATAAACATTGTTTTCCAGCAGACCAGTGGTTTGATTGTAGGTAATCCATGATTCGCCATCAAAACGGCTGAGTCCTTTATTGGTACCAAACCACAGTATACCGTTGATGTCCTGTGCAATGCTGTAGACAATATTGCCGGCAAGACCATCGGCAGTGGTATAGTTTTTCCATTGTTTGCCATCATAACGGCTTACACCGCCGCCCCAGGTGCCTGCCCAAACGCTGTCGTCACGTTCATCAACCAGAATCGAGAAAACATAAGATGGATTGTAGGTTTCTGCGCCCTGCTGTACAACGCTTAGGTCGTGTCGGGTACGGGTACCCAGTCCAGTGTTGGCACTGAAGGGCAGGTTTTCTATGTTGGCAGCACCGACACCATCTTTATGTGACCATTCAGACCAGGTTTTTCCGTCATACATGGATATACCGCCTTCAGTGCCAAACCAGACACGATCCTGTGAATCAATATCGAGCCCATAAACCCATTCGTTAATGAGCTCTTTAAGGTAGGTTTTAAACTGCATGGTTTCCAGGTCTACCGTGTTAGCCCCAGCCCAGGTGCCGATCCATAATGGACCATTCTTTTGTTCAATAAAGGAGTAAACCCAGTAATCTGCCAGCCCGTGCATCGGGAAATACACATCCCAGTTGCCATCTTTATAGCGAGAAGCACCACCCGCGTTAGTACCAAACCAGGTGTAACCTTTACTGTCGACATAGATAGCAAAAACATATTCATTGGCGAGACCGTGTTCACGGGTAAAGGTATTGAGTAGCTGCCGGTCGCTTAGTGAAATTTCCAGTACACCGGTTGAAGAGCTAACCCACAGGCTGTTATTGTTTTTGTTAAATGCCAGCGAACGTACAAAAACTTCCCTGCCGACATTGAAGCTTTCAAGCACTTTAGGCACGGCTACAGTGGTAGGTTTTGTCTCTATTGCTTTCTTTTCGATAGCATTGGTTTCAACAGGTTTTGTTTCTGTGGCGGGTGATTTTCCGCTGACTGTTTCAGCCGGGTCAGAACAGGCCTGAATCGCCAGCACAGTGATAAGGATGATTAGAGATTTGAGAAAATGTTTTGTCATCAGTGAAAGCTTCTTATATAGGAAATAACATTGTCGATATCTTCGTTTTTAAGTACGCCACGAAACCCGGGCATGATTTTGCTGCCATTCATTATGGTTTTAAATAACTGCGCATCCGGCTTCATCAGCACCTGGCCACGCTTAAAGTTAGGCGTACCAGCAAGTGCGCCACGACCGTCACTGCCATGGCAGGCCTGGCAGTAAGTGACATAAGTCGTCTTGCCTTTGAAAAAGTCGCCAGCGTAAGCACCAGGGATAATCACGGTGTACAGCAATAACACAGCGATTAAATGTACTGTTAAATGAACAGATCGAATAGCCTTATTGTTCATTGTGTTTTTCCAGCAGATCCAGTTTTTGCTTATCGTGTTTTTTTAATAGTAGCCGTTTTTGCTCATCCTGTTTTTCCAGCAGTGCCAGATTTTGTTCATCGTGTTTTGTCGATAGTTCTGATTCTGGGTTTTTCTTTTTCTGTTCGAGCTGTTCATTTAACAGTGCCACTGTCTGCTCCTTATGCTTTTTTTTCAGTGCCTGGGTTTGCGACCTCTGTTCTTTTAATAGTGCCAGTTGTTGTTCCAGTTGTTCCGCTTTTTTGATGTTTTTACGCAGACCAAGGTCGCCTTTACGGTAAGCCTGTGCCAGACGCTTAACTGACGTGATGTCGTTGAGCTGCTGACCACGTTGCAACCAGTGCTGGGCAGATTCATAGTCTATACGAAGATCAAACCCGCCGTTTTCGTAGGCAATGGCGAGTACATGTATTGCTGAAATAAATCCCTGGTTTGCCGACTGGGTGAATAAGTCCAGTGCCTTTTTTTTATCCAGTTCAATGCCTTCGCCGTAAGCTGTCATGCGTGCCAGCTCAAACTGTGCTTCGGCATCGCCAAGTGCAACCGCTTTTTTGAACCATTTGATGGACTCTTCATTTGCTTCGGATTTATCCAGCAGGTAGGCAAGTCGAACCATCGCTGGTGCATAACCGGCATCGGCAGCTTTGCGGTAGTGATTCATGGCACTAATAACATCCGCTTTTTCAAAAGCATCCCTTGCCATGGTGACATGTTCTTCAGGTGATATTTTTGTCTCCTCGGCTTCGGCAAAGGTTTGTGCCGGCAACAGCAGCGACATGAGTAGAAAACCACAAACCAGGCAAGGCTGCAGAGATTTGGGTAATACAGCAAACTTAGCCATTATTCTACCTCTTTGGCTTCAGGCCGAATGAAAGTCTGGAACACATATTCGGTTAAGTCGGCAATTTGCTGGTCGTTGAGTACTTTGTCCCAGGCGGGCATTTCACGCCCTAACACGCCTTGTTTAATGGCTTCAAACAAAATCGGGCGGTTAAAGCGTGCTTTACTTGCAGCGTGTTGAAAATCACGCGGTCTGGGGTAGATAAAGTAAGCGCGTGGACCATCACCCTTGCCATCGATGCCATGGCAGGCGGTGCAGCTTTGCAGGTAAATCGCCTGGCCAGCCTGTGCATTACCGATTAATGTTGCTGATATAGGCTGATTAAATAATGTTGCATCGGTTGCTTGCTGTAAAGAGTCGGATTCTTTTGACTGATTATGCAATACTGCCATGCCCACAGTGGAATCTGCTATCACCGGTTGAGTATCGTCGCTGCTGGTTGCAGTGCTTGAATCCACCATAAATGTATTGCGAATATAATCAACCACCGCCTCGATTTCTGTTTTATTCAGCTGGCTGGAAAAAGCAGTCATTGCCGTGCCCGGGCGACCATGCGTTACCGAATGGATCATCTGCACTCTACCTAAATCATCTGCTTTGTCTTTTAAGGCAAAATTAACCGGTGGCGGGTTGAACGAGGCTTTGCCCCAGGTTGCGCCGGCGCCGTCTTCACCATGACACACTGAGCAGGTCAGTGCGTAGATTATTTTGCCATCGTCACCCGGATTTTCAAGAATAGATTTACCGGTCATGTCCGGTTTGTTTGTTGATTCTGTGCTGGCGTTGATGCTGCTTGTTATTATCATTAAACAAACAAACAGGCCAGGGTAAAGTTTTGCTGTATATATCATAGTATTTTGCAGTGCAGGCGGCTGGTCATCAGCCTGTTAACAAACTTAATATTGTGGGGATTTAATGTCATGATATTTAACACCATGTTTTAAGTTGAGTATTGTGACTAAGTTACTGTTTGCACTGGTTAAATCATGACGCAGGTCAGATTAGGCAAATAAAATTCAACAGAAGCTGGTAATTAATAGCATGTTTTGTTATTAGTGTACATTCAATCAAACAACGGATACAACACGTGATGCGAATATTTTATTTTCCCGCTATTTTACTTTTGGTTTTGTTGCAGTCATGTGCAACAGCACCGGATCAGCAAGCAGATTTAGAACCATTATATTTTCCTGCACCACCCGATGAGCCCCGTTTTGTGTTTGAACGCATTCTGCAGTCGAGCGCACAGGTCGAAGAGAAAGATTCATCATTGGCACTTCGTGAAATACTTACCGGTGTAGCAAGTGGTGGTGAGACCTTGTCAAAACCTTTTGATGTTGCCGTTTGTCAGGGCATTATTTTTGTCAGTGACACCGTGCGTCGTGGCGTACTGGTATTTGATATACCGGGTAAACGTTTTTTTAAAATTGGCGAAGATAAACCGGGTGCTTTGCGTAAACCGTTGGGCATGGACACAGATGACGACTGTAATCTGTATGTAGCCGATGCCACCCTGCGTAGTATTCTGGTGTTTGATCAGACGGGACAGTATATCAAGTCACTGGGCGGACAGAAATGGTTCGATCGCCTGACCCATGTTGCTGTTGATGGTGAAGGCAAACGCATTTATGCAGTGGATACCGGCGGAGTTGGCAGTGACAACCATCATGTGCGGGTGTTTGATGTCGAAACCGGCAAGCATCTCAGGGATATTGGCAAACGCGGTGATAAAGATGGTGAGTTAAACTTGCCGCGTGATATTGCTATTGATGACGCAGGTAAAATTTACGTGATTGATGGTGGTAACTTCAGAGTACAGATAT
>JAFLJY010000278.1 GCA_022712755.1 Gammaproteobacteria bacterium | reverse complement strand
CCAGTCAACCTCCGGTGATGCCCCCGATTCGGGTTTAGATGTTTTAAACCCGGACGGTGACAGCCTGGAAGTGGCTTTAGCTAAACAGTTACTTGCTGCTTAATTTGACTTTTTTAACCCAGAAGGTGAATAGCCTTCTGGGTTGTTCATCCTATTTTTTATAACTTAAATTTAGGAGAAACAAAAATGCACACCGAACTTGAAAAACGTGCAATAAGTTTTGCGGCAGCTGAGTTATTAATTTTTTCAGATGAGTCAGCGTCTTTCTACGACAATTATTTATTGTTTGTAGAGGCTGTGAAGAAAAATAAAACACCAGGCAATTGTGAGATATATCAGCCATATGAACATATGGATGTTATAGAAGCTCTTAAGCTAATTGATGAGTTGAGTGATAACTTGTTATGTCAGTTTGAAGCTATTTTAGATGAAGCAAAAGCCGGTATTGTCCAGTGCGCCATTGATGGTGAACTTGACAGTGATATGAACCTGCTTTCTATGGAATGTATGATCAAAAAAGGATGTGTAAATGAGTTAATACATTCTTGAATATTGCAGCCTGTCCTCGGACAGGCTTTTTTCAAAGGTATTTTGATTAATAATAGAGATTTTTGAAAAAAGCAAATGTGCCTGCTGATGGCCAAAACTCAGCAATTTATACCAGATCATGAGCTATGAAATATCTGGATAACACTTGTATGTAAGTGTTATAGCTCATCTAACAACCATCCACTTTGTCGGAGAATATCCCGACAGGGTTTTATTCTCCATAAATTATTATTGAAGGAGAATAAATTATGTCAAATGTTGTTTATCGAAAAATCGGCATTAATAAAGGCAAAAAACGTATTTGGTTAGAAGGTCAAAAACTGGCGAGCCAGGACATTAAACCAGGTATGCGATTTAGCCTGATCAAAGATAGCAGGAAAAAGGCACTGGTTATTGTTTTTGTTGATGACGGTGAACGAATGGTGAGCCGTCGTAAACAAAAAGATGCTTATTTGCCTGTAATGGATGTTCGTACTGACGATATTGAGGCAGTTTTTGGACAAGCCGAACGTATTCGTGCGGTTATTCGACCTGATGAGATTGTAATTACAATTCATCATCGTGAAGTTGCTGAAAAAGAAAGATTTGAGCGATTAATCCAAAAGCTATGCAATCAAGAACCGTTAGATGTCGGTTCCTTAGCTCATGGTGGTGGTATTTTAGATCATGCTTTACACACAGGTCTAAAAATGGCAAATGTCTCATCACGTCTGTCTTTTGCAGTTGAAATTGAAGGCAAATACTTAGATGTGAGCCAGCGTAACAATCCAATCTGGGACAAAGATTCCATTGCGATTGAAGCGCCCATGCAGGATGTTGAGGTATGTAAATTGCCACGAGTTGATATTCTATCAGCGGGACTGCCCTGCACTGGCGCAAGTCTTTCAGGTCGCTCCAAAAATAAGCTATCACGAGCTGAAGAACATGAAAAAGCGGGGGCTTTATTTGTTTTTTTTCTTAATATCATTATGGCCACGCAACCTGCCATTGTTGTTTTGGAAAATGTACCGTCTTATCAAGATACAGCAAGCATGACGGTGATCCGTCAAGTGCTTACTGATATTGGTTATAGGCTGCATGAAACCATACTGGGTGGCAATGAGATGGGCGCATTAGAAGCACGAAAACGCTTGTGTGTTATTGCTGTTACCAATGGTCTCAAAGGCTTTGATGTTAATAATATTGTGTCGCTAAGGAATAAAGAGCGCACATTAAATGAAGTGATCGAGCCGGTTGATGATGATTCATCACAGTGGAAAAAACTGGATTATTTAGAAGCAAAGGCATTGCGTGATCTTAAGAGTGGCAAAGGTTTCAAGCGTCAGTTGTTAACCGGCGATGAAAGCCATTGTGGAACCATTGGAGCCGGTTACGCCAAGCTGAGAAGTACGGAGCCATTTTTGAAACATCCGGTAACAGGATTGCAGAGAATCTTCATGTCCAGTGAACACGCCAGGATAAAGACAATACCTGGCACACTTGTTAGTGGGCTATCAGAAACCGTTGCTCATCAAGTTTTGGGGCAATCTGTTATCCATGTTGCTTTTCAATCAGTGGCTAAAACAATAGGAGAAATGCTTACGCATAATCTTAAGTTACAAAACTGTTAATAACTAACGCTTTTTACAGAAGCGATTAAACCCAACAGGGAAACCTTCCCTGCTGGGTATGGTTTCCCCTTTTTATTAGGAGAAATACAATGAATACAAATATTAATCCATTTGATATTAATATCGAGAGAGAGTTTATCGAAATGTCGTTTGACGACTGGTTTCATAAATTCACTCCAATTATTAATACCACGGGGGCTGCTTCGGGTCTTTCTGTGGCAGTTTCAGATCTACAGCAAGAGCATTGCGTGTTTGAAACATATGGCTGTGAAGTTGGTAGAGTTGTCAATGTAGCTGATGATGCCGAATCAATGTTACATGTGTGGACATTACATGAAGCTGAAGGTTTTATGTATATATCCAGCGGTTTTTACTTTGTTAACCGAATGGGTTATTTCATTACTTTAGAGCCAGCAGATGCTGGTAAATATTATGAAATAAACTACTAAAAAATACGCCTGTCTTCGGACAGGTTCTTTCAAAAAGCCAGAAATGTACTGATAGAACATTTCTGGCTTTTTGAAAGAACAAAATAAAGCGAATGTGCCTGCTGATGGCCAAAACTCAGCACTAAACCGGATCGTGAGTCATGCAATGTCCGGGCATCGTCTAAAACAATGTGACTTACTTTTGAAACCCTATGGGAGAGTATCCCATGGGGTGTTCTCCTTCTTTTTTATAAAACTTGAAGGAGTTACTATTATGACAGCACCTTATTATCATGCAGAATCTTCTGCCCGTAAATTTGGCGGTAGTCCACAGGATTATCTTGCAATTCATCGATGGTTTGATGCCACAAAAGAATCTTTTTGTGATTTCAGGCACCGCGCAATGCATCATCATGCCGAGGGCATTTTTGAAGCAGAGCGTGTTTTTGGTGAAACCATTACCAACAGTGACGGCAAAGCCGTTCCGGTTCGTTATATCGGCGAACAGCACATCATGGAGGATTGTGGTGGGCGTGTGCCTAATCTGGCGGACTGGTTGAGTCGTATTCAACCGGAAGTCTGGATGTCACGCGGCACATTGACGTTAGGGTCGTTTGATAAGGAGGATAAAGCATGAATATTATCCCTGTACCTCTACGTGAACGATTGAATAAACTGCCGCATAAAGCCATGAAACAGCTTGAAGGGCTATATGTGATCGGGCATATTGATCAGCATGTGCTAGAGACAGTACTGGATGCTGGCGAGCTTAGTCACGATGTGACCAGACTTCCGGCTTTTGCCACTAGCTATCTTTACCTTAAATCACAGCATGTGCCGGTGGTGGATGTCATTAACATGGCAAAGCAACACCAGCGCAGGATTAACCTGTGGTGGGGTACCAGGCGGTGGCAGGATGAGCATGGACGATTGAGTCATCTCAGCACCTTGTTACGATTGGCAGGTGAGAATGTAAATTATGATGTTTCATATTTTGCGATTCACCTGCCTGCGTGTTTTGTGGGTTATTTAATTCGCCATTCAAGGCGACTTGGCATGGAAGGGCTACGGAAGCGCCATTGTGTTGCCGCCTGGCATAGCAAGTTGTTAAATGGCGATTATGCTATTTGCGTTGTATTCTTAAATAATGTGCGATGGACGGTTGAATTGATTAAAACCACAAGCCTGGATCATCCAGTGCGAATTGGGCAAATCAAATCACGTCTTAATGGCAACCCTGCTATGAAGGAACGCAAAGCCATTTATGCGCTGTTAGGCATTAAAGAAACCATGGCCAGTCTGGAATCATCACAGGGAATAGCAGAGAATAACTGGAGAGTTAATGCGGCACGTATCTTGCCGGTGTTGACTAGACTGTAAGTTAAGGAAGTGCTTGTGCAGTTCTCTGGCTCTGGTAATGAAGGTTATGTGCATGATATTACTTTCACTCCAGACGTTGAT
>JAFLJY010000309.1 GCA_022712755.1 Gammaproteobacteria bacterium | reverse complement strand
CGTTAAAAATCTGACAGTTAAAGTAGGTTATGCCAATTATGGACAATCAGACACCCTTGCCCCTGCCAAGGTCATAAAAGTAGCACCTACCGGAATGGTCGCCGCCATCACAGATGCTGAAGAGTTAGATATTGTGTTGATTTGGAAGGCACAGAAAAACCTGACCCTAAAACTATTCCATGCCAATCGAACCAGTGAATATGACGGTACCAATGGCAAAGATCTCACCCAGGCGCATACTCGACTGATCGGTGTTTACAAATTTTAAGCCACAATTACCTGCGTAATTAATTAGCCACAGTTCAGGTCGTATCTTTTAAGACTGGATCACCTGTGCGGGTGATCCGGTACTTCCAGGGAAGATTCCAGCGTTACCAGCATAAGCTCCCCATCTTCTGGTTCGTAAACGCTACATCCCTGTAGTACTACTCCATTCTCTCCATCCTTTGGTTCGTTAACAGCACATCCTTGTGCTACTGCGGGTTCGTAAACGGTGCGTCCTTGCACCTCTGTTCAATAAGTTAAGGGAAAACCAGGGTGCTCACCTCAATCAATCGGATTTGAACAGATGAAACACTGGTACATTAGATGTGTGACTTTATAACTTAATTTTTTCCATCAGGTAGAATACTCCACCACTAAGTACTATTATCCATTTGGCAATGCTTCTAAGTAACTTCATTTTAAAAAAACTTTACATGGATACACAGGATAAACAGGATTCTATATCTAGAGACGAAATGGGCATTTCTAAGTAACTTAAATCTTGCGGAAGTTACTTGTAGATGTGTGGGCGACACGCTCTGAGATGCTATTAAGTAACATCAGGTAAAAATACGATGAGTAGCTACACCGCATTAACATTCAAATTAACCATATGAAAATTAGACCGTGGTAGAAAGCCCATGCAGCAATATTCCACTATTTGTGGATTTAGATGGCACCTTTATTAAATCCGACATGCTACATGAAAGTTTTCTGGTGGCTGTTAAAAACAATCCTTTTATTATTTTTCTTTGCATCTGGTGGCTACTAAAAGGCAAGGCGCACTTGAAGCATCAGCTATCTAACAGGGCTGAAATAGATGTGGCATTAATTCCTTTAAATGCTGATTTTTATTCATTTCTTATAAAGGAAAAAGAAAAAAACAGACAAATAATACTTGCTACTGCAAGCACAGAAAAATATGCAAAAGCCTTTTGCAAAAGTTACAAGCTTTTTGACTCCTATATAAGTAGCGATGAACGCACGAATTTAAAAGAAAGAGCAAAGCTGGAACAAATCACATCAGTAACGAATAAATTTGCATATGCTGGCAACAGTTGTGCAGACCATTCTATTTTAAAATCTGCAACTGACAAATACCTGGTAAACCCGGGTAAAAAAGCAAAAAAAACTTTATCGGATATTTTATTTTCCGAAACTTATGATGACCATACTCCGAATTTCAGAACCTGGTTAAAACAACTACGCATTCACCAATGGCTAAAGAATCTTCTGATCTTTGTACCTTTACTGGTTTCCGGCCTATATACAAACTACGAATTTATTATTTTATCCGTATTAGGTTTTTTTAGCTTTAGTTTTCTAGCATCAGCTACTTATATCGTAAATGACTTGCTCGACCTTGAATCAGACAGAAGTCATGCCCGTAAAAAGCACCGTCCATTGGCTTCAGGTCAAATAAGCATAGCCAGCGGCATAACCATGGCAGCTATTTTGTTGCTCTCTGCCTTTGCCATTGCAATGACTATTAGGGGACTATTTGTTTTTGTGCTACTTGGCTACTTAACCCTTACGTTAACTTATTCCTTCAAAATCAAGGAGTATGTTGGAGCCGATGTAATCACTTTAGCTTCTTTATATACCTTACGAATTCTGGCTGGCACAGCAATTCTGAATGTAACAGTATCCTTTTGGCTATTATCATTCTCCATGTTTGTCTTTCTTAGTCTGGCACTTATTAAAAGATGTTCAGAATTAAAACTTCTTGAACGGCAGGAAAAAACGCACGCACAAGGCCGTGATTACAATATTGGCGATTTTAATCTTTTGATGAGTTTTGGAACTTCATCCGCTCTTCTCTCAGTTCTTATGTTTTGCTTTTATATCAATAGCAGTGTTCTTACTGACCAATACCAGACACCTGATCTATTGTGGATTATTATCCCGGCATTTAGCTATTGGTTACTCAGAATGTGGATAAAAACCAACCGTGGTGAAATGCATGATGATCCGATTATCTTCACCTTCAAAGATAAGGGCAGTAAAATCACGATTGGTTTTATTATTTTTATAACAATATTGGCGCAAATTTTATGACACTAACAATGGTTTTTTTTATATTAATAAGCGTATCACTATCAGTCGTAGCGCAGATTTTACTTAAATATGGCATGTCCAGTCATGCTGTGCAAACTGCTATTAATTCAGACCCCATGGCTGGGACAATGGCAATTATGACTAATATTTCTGTTTTGAGCGGCCTCACGGCGTATGTCTCAAGTGCTGCTGTATGGTTGTTTGTGCTATCGAAAATTGACGTTAGCAAGGCATATCCGTTTGTTGGCCTGGGTTTTATCGGAACAATGTTTTTTGCGTACTGGTTTTTAAATGAACCACTAACCATGTTAAAAGTAACGGGCACTCTTTTGATTGTTGCTGGAGTTTTGTTGATTTCGCAATAAAAAAGGAAAGTGTTTTGTGATACAAAAAATTAATAAACGTATTTTATTTTATTGCGCCGCTTATTTTATTCTTTGTTACGCAATGGCAATTCATTGGTATTTAAGTGGTTACTTTGATGTTATCAACATTCTCTTTGATGCAGATCCAAACACTAATTTAGCATCATTTGCACATGGTTGGAGAAGAAACACTATCATCCATGCGTTTCTTGAATTATTTACGATTCCTATTCGTGGTATCGAAGTTGTTTTTTCCTATTTTGGACTTATCTCCGACAGGCTTTTTTTTCGTGAAATACTAGCACTTGCAATTAGCCCTTTATTTTCCGCTTTAAGTGTTGTTTATTTTTATGGCATTTTAAAACAACTTGATATTACATCATTTGAAATAAATATATTTACGCTAATATTTGCGCTTTCATTTTCTAAGCTGTTATTTGCATTTACCCCTGAAACATATGCCATCTCTGGTTTTTTAATGACCTTTCTTATTTATTATTTTTTAACCTGCAAAAATAATAACAAAAAAGGCCATCCCTTTATTTGGCTCTGCATTGCAATTGCTTTGACTGGTATAACAATTACTAATATTGCAATATTTTTTATAGTTTTCTATCTTCATCTCTTACAAACTGTAAAACTAAATTATCTATATGCATTTAGAAATGCATCAACATACTCAATATTATCCATCGTTACTGTCGTAGTATTTTTTGTTGCTACCCGTGCTTTACTTAACCTGGAAACGGGTAATGACGGGTCGGTTGACTGGTTTACAAAATTTATCGCTGACTCTTTTGAGGAGGTAACGCATAATACAGTCAACTTATTTAGTGCGTCTCTTAATTCCTTTGTGGCCGCATACCCTGTAACGTTGCCAAATCTACATTGCAAGGAAATTGCATGCAATATGCTTTCCTTTACACGATACAAAGAAGATTATTTATTGCTGTTAATTGTTGCTGTTTTTTTTCTGATCGCTTATTTCAACATAGCAAAGTATGTAAAAAAACATGGCTGGCATGAGGTATACGCTGTCAGCCTGTTGATTATCCTGTTTAACTTTGCATTACACTCCTTCTTTGGCAATAATGAAGTGTTTATATACACGCAGCATTGGTTCGTCCCGCTGAGCCTGCTATTGATCCCAATGCTTGCAGGCAAACGCTTATTATCTATATCATTTCTCATTCTCATAATAGGCATAAACTTTAATTTCATATTGAACATTGATCAGCTTATTTACATGCATGGATAAAGATAAAACCTACAAAAAATCGCTATTTGCGATTTATTTGGTAAGGTATTAATCCTTTACCAATGAAACGTGTAGATAAAGCCTTTAATGTCTGCTGATCAGATACTAACAACTCAACCACACTAAAACAGACTTTGCTAAATTGAAAAATGAACTCCTTTGACATAGAAATAATTAACATTCTCAATCAATTCTCCCAACTTTCATGGGCTGTTGATTCCACAGTACACTTTATTTCTGGAAATAATTTAATCAAGGGTGGCGTTTTAATGACTATTTTTTGGTTTGGATGGTTTAAAGCCAGTAAAAATCAACCTATTGTTCAAGCCCGTTTGATCTCCACATTATTTGGTTGTTTTATTGCAATGGTCTTAGCAAGAGCTTTAGCTAAGTTACTACCATTTAGACTTCGACCATTACATGAAGAAAGACTGGATTTCGTAATACCCTTTAGTATGATGCCAGCAAAGTTGGAGGGATGGTCGTCATTCCCCAGTGATCATGCCGTATTATTTTATGCTTTATCTGCAGGGATGTTTTACATATCTAAAAGGGTTGGCATATTTGCACTTGTATACACAACGTTATTTATAGGTTTACCACGGATATATCTAGGCTTGCATTACCCTACTGACATAATTGGTGGAGCATTCGTTGGTATAGTGATTGCTTTGCTATGTCAATCAAATTATTTTCTTGATAAAGTTTCATACTCAGTCCTGGAATTTTCGAGAACAAAACCTGAAATATTTTATCCTTTATTTTTCATAATCACATATCAAATTGCAGATATGTTTGAAAGTAGCAGGTCTTTTTTTTCGTTCTTAGGTTCAACTTTAATAGCTGCATTAGCCTACTAAACGACTATGGACTGAAAGTCCATAGGTTGCTTTAATAGCGACTGAAAGTCGCTACAGTTAAACTGCAATATGTCGCTTTGCCACTATTTGCTAAATTAATAATGCTAAAGCCTTGCACTAAAGTGCATAGTTTTTACTAACGTCCTGGGACAATAAATACGGAAACACCGACACAAGTCTTTATGCCTTAATTTTTTCCGCCAGGTGAAGCGCTCCTCCACTAAGTGCAATCACCCATCTTCCCAGGCGATAAACCAGTGCTAAGGAGAAAGCCTCTGTAGTGGACAACCCAATCATTGCAAAGAAAAGAATAAAAAGGCCTTCATCAACACCAATTCCCTGTACTGAAATAGGAAGCCTTTGCAAAATCAGCATTGCGGGCACAATTGCCAGAAAATAAAGAAAGTGTACTTCTAAACCAAGTGCAAGCGCGCCAACATAGATAAAAACCGTTGGGCTTGCCTGCTGTATAAAGGAAAGAAAATAAAAGGTCCATAATTTTCCGGGAGCAGATTTGAAATCCATGATAGCGTTGTACAGTGATTTTATTTTTTTTATGACAGTCGTGTCTTTGTATCGATTAAACAACCGTGAGATATGAAATGTTACCGGGAATCGCATTAAGAACAATGACAGAAAAACGGGTATTACAAGAATATAAAAGATAGGGTATAAATATTGTTTTAAACTATCATCGAAAAAAAAGGCTACATAAGAAAGTGCAATAAATGCAAACGTGGTCGTTGCAAAAAAGCCGAGCAAGCGCTCGACTACAACTGATGACGTTGTTTCCTTCATGGAATGTCCATTGCTTTTTAATGCAATAACTCTATAAACATCTACCCCCATACCTGTTGGTAAAAATTCGCCCCAGAATCCACCGATTAAATATAACTTTAGACCATACAAGCTAGTTAAATGAATGTCTTTAATCCTTAACAGAATAAGCCACTTAAATGCCATTAACCATCTATCTAGCATCATAATAACTAGCATTACACCGAATAAAGTCAAATTTATCGACATCATCATGTTGTAACTTTGTTTCCATTCAACCAGTGGGATGATAATGGCTATAACAGCAATAGTAATTAACAACTGGATGATGAATTTTTTGTTTATTTTCGCCATTATTTTTTATGAAACAGGTTGTTGAATATTTTGTTTGTTACTTTGTATTCAGCATAATTTTCAGGAAGGACGCAGTTTATTGATATAGTCTTCAGTCATTTCTTTTATGGATTACTATCAAGCGCATTGAGGATTTGCTTCATTGTAACAGGTGATGTCGTATGCTCTCTATGGCTATCATCCATGAACAAATCATACTCACCCTCACCTAATTGATGCACAAGTGTTTTTATTATGTCTTTATATGCCTCCCACCTTGTTCCAGCAAAACAACATGGGTCATATTTATTTATTATTTGCAAATGCTCTCTATTCGCACCGTATGCAGCCAGCACATAGAGTTCAAGATAATTGACAATCTGGTATAACTCTCGATAATTTTGTTCATAGTCACCCCAGTCTATGTCTATACGCAAATGTATAGGATAGGATCCAGCTACCGAGAAACTTTTTTCAAGCCTTGTATCAAGTGCCGCAACCATTGTGGTCGTCCAACCACCACCCGATATACCCACCATTGAAACAGAAGAATAATCATAATTTTTTTCAAGATAATTTATAACCATTATGACTGGCTCAATAAAATACTTTATTGGATGGCCATCTTTGGGATTTAAGAATCTCATGTGTCGATGTTTTAACAACTTTACCTTGCCAATACCCGGCACCTTAATTATTGGCTGATTGTTAAGACCTTTCAAAGGCATGCTGAATGCGACTACCGAGTATCCATTATCAAGGAATTCTTTTATTTGCTTTTTACCAAGATAGAAACCACCCCAATGGCCCTGGTGGTATAGAACAACTTTATTATTTGGTTTTTTTGGAGTGAAATGATAGACATGTGACTCCAGCCCGAACTCCATGGTAACAACCAGTTTTTCTAAATTACGGAGAGAGGCAATATCATGAAAACGGTCATCCAAAAATGATTTATTAATATTAATAGTTGCAGGCAATATCAGCGGAGGCTTCGGGCTACCCCACAAAAAATGGCTAAGATCACTTCTTAACTTAAAAACATCCTGGGATTGCCTGATTGAAACAAGCGCGGCGACATCAGTTTCAGTGTAGTCCCTTGGGGCATCGTTATTAACCCCTGATATTTCATTGTGTTCTTTTGATAATAGTGCGTTAAATCCATCATTTAAAAGCGGATAAGGCGGAAGCGCGAATCTTGCCGCTATCAAGCCATAAAACATGACCAAAAGAAGAATGGCAACGTACATACCTACTCTTAGAAAAATATTTTTTTGCACAATGAGGTTCCTTACTTTGTAAGAGATAACGCCACAAACAACAGGACGTTAAAAGCATTTCGTATTTCCTTGTACATTACTTTTAATGTTCCATGCTGGTTTTCTTTGTTATGTCTTTTATGGATGACTATTAAGTTCATGGAGGATTCGTTGCATTGCAAATACTGAGGTCGTATGCTGCCTATGGCTATCATCAAGGAACAAGTCGTACTCGCCTTCACCTAATTGATGTACCCGTGTTTTTATTATGTCTTTATATGTTTCCCACTTCACGCCAGAAAAACAACAGGGGTCATACTTATTTATTACTTGCAAATGCTTTCTGCCCTCTCCATATGCCGCCAGCACATAGAGTTCAAGGTAATTGACCGTCTGATACAACTCCGGATAATCTTGTATTATTCCTCCCAAATCCTGGGGTGAATTTAAACGCAAATATAGGGGGTAGGATCCAGCTACCGAAAAACTTTTTTTAATTCGTGTGTCAAGTGCAGCAACAAGTGTGGTTGTCCAGCCGCCACCAGATATTCCTACCATCGATATTGAAGAATAATCATAATTATTTTCAAGATGGTTTATAACCATTATGACTGGTTCAAGAAAATACTTTATTGGATGACCTTGCCTGGGATTTAAAAATATCAGCTGATCATGTTTCACCAACTTGACTGCACCAATCGCAGGGATTTGAACAGTTGGTCGGTTGTTAAGGCCAACCAGAGGCATGGTGAACGCTACTACAGAATAGCCATTATCAAGAAATTCTTTTATTTGCTTTTTAGCAAGATAGAAATCACCACCATGAATATCATTATAATAATGGTGCCCATGGTGATATAAAATAACTTTATTATTTGGTTCTTTTGGAGTGAAATGATAGACATGTGACTCCAGCCCGAACTCCATAGTAACAACCAGTTTTTCTATATTACGGAGAGAGGCGATATCTTTATAACGCGCATCCGTGGGTGATTTGTTAATATTAATAGTTGCCGGGAATGACTGAGGAAGTGTCGGGCTACCCCACAAAAAATGGCTAAGCTCACTTCTTAGCTTGAAAACATCCTGTGATTGTCTGATTGAAACAAGAGCAGCAACATCAACTTCAGTATACTCCTTTGGAGTTACGTTGTACTTTTTCGATAAAAATGCATTAGATGCGTCTTTTAGAAGTGAATAAGGCGGAAGCTCGAATTTCATCAACATCATGCCATAAAGCATGACCAAAAGAAGTAGTACACTTTGTAGACCCATTTTTAAAATAACATTTTTTTGCATAATGACAGCCCTTTCCTGATTAGGTATAACGTTGTAAATCAAACCGCCCGAATGTATTTTCGTAGCTTCTCAATAACCCGTGGCAGGATTTGGTTTTGAGACTGTCGGTAGCATGGATGCTACCGTCAAGCCTACAGGGACGTATTTACGGCGTGTCTCAACAGTAAATCCTGCCACGGGTTATTGAGAAGCTACGTATTTTCTTTGTTAGGCATATCTACCACCTGCTATGCAGGAGGCGACAATGTCGCAGGGTCAAGAAACGTTTGCGCCCATGTTTCCAGAACCAGCAACGAAGTAACCTGTCTGCGTACATATTGGTTGTCAAGGTTACTATTGAGTAATTTATCGACTGTTGCATAGTTGAACAAGCCTCGTTCATTGATATTTTTTTCTGTTAACATTTCACGAATAGTATTATCAGCTGTTGTTGCCCAGGGTTTTAGCGAAACAGTAAAACCGTGCTTCTTACGGTTAACAATTTTTTCCGGAACAAGCCCGTGCATTGCCTCTCTTAAAATATGCTTTTCAGTCCAGCCTTTTATTTTTAACGATGCCGGCATTGAAGCACAAAATTCTGCAAATTTATGATCCAGGAACGGCACCCTGCCTTCGAGTGCATGCGCCATGGTCATTTTATCTGCCTTTAACAGGACATCATCTGGAAGCCATGTTTGCAGGTCGATATGAAGCAAATCATCGAGGTAGGTCGGCCCATGACAACCTTGAAGAATACGATTGATAACCTGATAGGCAGGCTCTTGCTGGCCAAATAATTTGCGGGTGTCCTCAGCGTACAATTGTTGTTTTTCCCGGTCGCTGAACACGGCAACAAGTTCCATATAGGACACAGCTCTATCTCTTGAGCTGGATAGAAAACGCAGCGCTCTATAAGGTTTATGCCATTTCGACACCAGACTGGAAAGTCCACGTAAGGGTGCAGAGGGTAACCAGCGACCTATACGATCCCCATAGGTGAGTATCTTGTATTTGTCATATCCACCCAGCAATTCATCAGCACCCTCTCCGGTCAGGGCAACGGTGACATGTTTGCGGGTAAGCTGGGACAGTAAATAAGTAGGAATTACAGCCGTGTCTGCTAACGGCTCATCCATGTACCACATTATTTTCTTTAACAACTCCGGGTCGTTGCAGTCACCGGATAGAGGGTGATGGGAAGTATCGAAGGCGTTTGCAGCTAGTTCAGCGAAAGGTGTTTCATTGTGCCAGCCCGAGCCAACACCAAATGAGAATGTCTCTACCGGACGCTCACTCATCTGCGACATGAGCCCGACAATAAATGAGGAATCAAGACCGCCGCTCAAAAATGCGCCAAGTGGTACTTCACTCATCAGCCGAATGTCTATGGCTTCTTTTAATTGAGATTTTAGTTCATCAGCCCACTGCGCTTCGGTGTAAGAAGTGCTTGGCTCAATATCACGTAAATCCCAGTAGCGTTCTATTTTTATGCCTTTATCGCTGTACTCCAGCCAGTGGGCGGGGCGGAGTTTTTTAATGCCCTTAAACATGGTTCGATCTTCAGGCACATATCGAAATGATGTGTACCACTCTAATGCCTGTGGATCAATTTCCCGAACACGTTCAACGCCAAGTATGGCTTTGGCTTCTGAAGCAAATAACAAACCTTTTTTTGTTTCATAAAAATATAATGGTTTAATACCAAAACGATCTCGAATAAGGAAAAGTTTTTTATTGCGCTCATCCCAAAGAGCAATGGCAAACATGCCTCTTAGTTTAGAAACAAAATTAATACCAAATTCTTCATAGAGGTGCGAAATAATCTCGCCATCAGAGTGTGTAGGTAACGTGTATCCTTTGGCTTCAAGTTCACGACGCAGATCTTTATGGTTGTAAATTTCGCCGTTAAAGATTACCTGTATTGAGCCATCTGCATTTTGCAGTGGCTGGTGGCCACCGGCAATATCAATAATGCTTAATCGGGTGTGAGCCAGCCCTACCCGGCTTGCAGAGTTAAAGTACACACCGGAATCATCAGGTCCGCGATGAAAGATGAATCGCTTCATTATGTCTAAATGCTCTGTTGACCACTCACCCCTGAACCCTGCAATGCCACACATATTCTATTTCCGTTAATTTATTTATTGATTTTTTTTGTTGATATAACTTTCTGGTAACACTCAAGATACTGTTCAGCAATAAATCGCCATGAATATTTTTCTTCAATGCGCTGCCGAGCGGCAATACCCATGGCTATGGTTTTTTCCGGGTAATTCAACATTGTTTCTAATGACTCCCGAATTTCGCCTGGTTGTGCAGGGTTAACTAATATGCCATCAATTTCATGACGAACTAACTCGGGGATGCCACCAACAAAAGTGCCCAGAATGGGCAGGCCACAGGACATCGCTTCTGCAAAAACCAGCCCGAATGATTCGGTTTGCGAAGGCAGAGCAAACACATCATGTTGACGGTACAGCTCCGGGAGTTCATCTCGCCTGATAAAACCAGTAAAGTTAACACGATCATTAAGGTCTAAATCCGTGCATATTTTTCGTAATTCGTCTTCATATGACCCTGTACCAACTATTGTTAGTGTCACTGGTAAAGGGCTGGGTTTTGCTATAGCCTCAAGTAGATGGTGAATACCCTTGCGTTCCAGTAGTCTGGAAACAGTGATAAGTTTGAGCGGTTCTTCCTGTTTTTTTTCTACCCTGGCAGCGGGATAAAAGTGATCAACTTCAATTCCATTTGAGATGATATCTATTTCCTGTGCAGGTGCTGCTTTCAATGCAATATCTTTCAGCCCCTGGCTTAGTGCAACAACTGCTGAAGCATTGCGCCAGATACTTTTAGTCAATGGCAGGAGCAACTTATGGAACCGCTCCAAATTTTGGTTAAAAAGGTCATACCCCGGTACATCAGAACCTCGTAATGACACAATATAAGGCAGCTTTCTTTGTCGAAAAGGAGAAACTGAAAGTATGCCTGTAGGCAGGCTAAAGAAAAAATGCTCTAAATCATACTTCGTATTTTTTAGTAACTTCTGGCGTTTGCTTAAAGCAAAACCAACATAAGAGTAAGCACCGAGCATACCGCAATCATGGATACCTTTTCGCCAACTGGGAACTCTGTATATTCTCATACCATCTACTATGGCACCGTCATCCTCGTCTTCGATTGATGATGTTAATACATCAACTTTTACACCCAGTTTAACCAGTTCACAGCCAATATTATAAGTCGCAAAACCTGCGCCGCCGCCAGCTGGCGGAAATTCATAGTTTAATAACAGGATATGCATGATTTTATATCATCCTTTATTTTGTTCATGTCTAATGTGTATTTTGTAGAAACCAGCCGACAATTCCTGATTGTAGACGATAATTAGACTATTTTGTAAGACAACGCGAAGCAAAAAAATTTTTACACGATTAAGGGCACCTCTAATAATTCCATCCTTAGGTTCGCCTGCCTGCAGCAGGCAGGCGAACCTAAGGGTGGAATTATTAGAGGT
>JAFLJY010000222.1 GCA_022712755.1 Gammaproteobacteria bacterium | reverse complement strand
ACCTGAACCTTCAAATGGGTTAAATGGAATCAGGTTCATCAATGTGGGGATACCTTTTAATAACTTAATGAGTTCACGGGCATGTTCAGGCTGGTCATTTATGCCATCTAACATCACATATTCAAAGGTTATCCTGGAACGTGCATTTTGTTTATCAATGAATCGTCGACAGGCAGCCATTAATTCTTTTAACGGATATTTTTTATTAACCGGAACCAGTTCATCACGAAGTGCATCATTCGTCGCATGCAATGACACCGCAAGACGCATGTCAACAACATCACCTAAGCGATCCATTGCCGGTACCACACCAGCGGTGCTCACTGTAACACGTCGTTTGCTTAAACCATAGGCAAAGTCATCCATCATAATACGAACGGCGCGAACCACGTTGTTAAAATTTAACAACGGTTCACCCATGCCCATCATCACCACATTGGTAATTTTACGGCCGGGCTTTTTTTCTTCTTCTAATAATTGTGATGCCAGCCAGACCTGAGAAATGATTTCTGCTGTACTGAGATTACGATTAAAGCCCTGACGACCTGTTGAGCAGAAACTGCAATCTAAAGCACAGCCAACCTGTGAAGACACACACAATGTACCACGATCATTTTCAGGTATATAGACGGCTTCTATATGATTACCATCATGAAGGCGAAGCAGCCATTTACGAGTGCCATCTTTAGAGATTTGATCCTGGGAAACATGGAGATTTTGTACGCAACTGGATGAGCTAAGCCGATTGCGAAGGTCTTTTGACAGGTTATTCATTTCCTGAAAATCGATCACACCTAGCTGGTGAATCCACTTCATTATCTGTGTAGCACGGAATTTTTTTTCGCCAATGCTGGCAAAAAACGTTTCAAGAGCAGCCCTGTCCAGACCCAATAAATTCGTGCATTCGGCACCAGGAACACCCTGCTGCGGTGGATTTAATTCAACTTGTGCCGAAATTTCATTCATCAGAGCGATATTACATGATTATACTAATTGTGACTATTTGTGTTGTGGCTCAGGATTTTTATGACTGTACACAAACGACACTTTATAGTTATTCCATCCTTTGGTTCGAAAATCGCACCGCCTTCCTGGCTCTTTGCGAAATACCGTCCATCCATGGACATAACGGCACATCCGTGTGCCTCTGCTCCACGAATAGTGCTAAAAAAAAGCTTATTTTAACCACAGATAAGAAACTTAATACATACAACTTCCTGATTACTTACAAGCTTCCGCCAAATTTAAGAAGATATAAACTCTACAACCATCTGTTTTAATTGCAGTTATAAAAACAATGGGGGCTGTGTAAATTTTATTAGCGTGAAAAAATATTATATTCCTCACTTTCTTTTGTTTAATTTTTTACCTGAACAAACTGATGCCGCATAAACTCTGGAGTTCGTTCTATATATTTTTTCTAAATTGGCGAAAACTTGTAAGTAATCAGGTACAACTTAAAACTTCTCTTTAATCTTCCTTTTCAGCGATCCACGCCAGTTGCACAGCCTCCAGTATCCGTTCCCCTGAATGCTCAGGATCATCATCAAAATCTTCCAGATTTAAAATCCACTGCCGCAGATCAACAAAATTCACTGATTTTGGATCAACATCGGGATACGTTTCATCCAGCTCAATGGCACAACCAAGACTATCTACCCATTTTAAACCCATGTTATTCTCGCTAGTGGTTTTCAGAAACCATATTGATTGTGTATTTAGGAATTTCGACCACCAGGTCATCATCACCAATGACGGTCTGACAGCTTAAACGCGAATCTGGATCCAGCCCCCATGCTTTGTCCAGCATGTCGTCTTCATCTTCGGTATTTTCGTTTAATGAATCCATGCCTTCACGAATATAGACGTGGCAGGTTGTACAGGCACAGGATTTTTCGCAGGCATGTTCTATTTCGATGTCATTTTTTAAAGCTGCATCACAAATAGTTGTGCCTGACTCAGCTTCGATGACCAGACCCTCAGGGCATAATTCTTCGTGCGGTAAAAAAATAATTTGTGGCACTTTATTTTGACTCCTCTGCTTGTTCTTTGGCTGCTGAATTTGCAGATAAATCTCCAGCGTAGTCGTTAATTGAATGTCCCTGCATGGCAGTTTTTATGTTTGAATTCATCCGGCGTGCGACATAATCTTCACATACCGTTTCCAGGCTTTTAATCGCTTTTTTGATTTTATTTTTATCTGAATCAGACCTCAAATCAAACAGGATTTGTCGTGTTGCCAAAATCTCTGTTTTTTCGCTGACCGATAATAATGAATCACCATCCGTGGCAAGTGCTGAATCTAATGCTTCCAGTACACGTGTCGCTTCTACCTGCTGTTCACGTAAACTACGCAAAAGCATATCGTCTTCTGCATGTTCGATAGATTCGCGTAACATGCTTTCTACTTCTGTATCGCTCAAACCATAAGATGGTTTGACATCCACTCTGGCTTCAATACCACTGTTTTCTTCACGTGCACTGACAATGAGTAAACCATCTGCATCAACCTGAAAGCTGACTCGAATTCGCGCAGCACCCGCTACCTGTGGTGGAAAACCGCGCAACTCAAACCGAGCCAATGACCGGTTATCACTAACCAGTTCACGTTCACCCTGCAACACATGAATGGCCATTGCGGTCTGCCCATCTTTGTATGTGGTGAAATCCTGCGCCTTTGCAACGGGAATGCCAGTATTTCGATGAATCACTTTTTCCACCAACCCACCCATGGTTTCAATACCCAATGACAGTGGAATGACATCAAGCAATAACATTTCATTTTCCGGTTTGTTTCCAACCAGCACATCCGCCTGCAAAGCAGCACCGGTGGCAACCACCTTGTCCGGGTCAATACTGGTTAACAGCTCACAACCAAAAAAATCTGCAACCATTTCCTGAACAACCAGGGTACGTGTTGAACCACCAACCATCACAACTTCTGCAATATCCTGTTTATCGATTTCTGCATCTCTTAGCGCACGGCGGCAGGCCATTAATGTTTTTTTAACTAAAGGCGTTAATAACGTTTTTAAAGTTGCGCGGTCGAGTTCTGCCTGCCAATGATGTTCTTCAACATCTATTTCAATGATTACACTGTCTGAGCCAGCTAAGGTTTCTTTAGCGGCACGTGCCTGCTGCATAATTAGACGTTTATTTGCTGGTGAATGTATCTGGTCTTTAATATCAGTTATGATCCCCTGCTTTATGATTCCCTGCTTTATGATCCATTGCGCAATTTCATAATCAAAATCATCACCGCCTAATGCGCTATCCCCGCCTGTGGATAAAACTTCAAAAACACCTTTATTTAAACGTAATATTGAAATATCAAAAGTGCCACCACCCAGATCAAAAACCGCAATCACACCTTCATTGCCGGTATCAAGTCCATAAGCGACAGCGGCAGCGGTCGGTTCATTTAACAGCCGTAAAACTTTTATACCCGCCAATTTTGCTGCATCTTTGGTTGCCTGTCGTTGGGCATCATCAAAATAAGCAGGCACGGTAATCACTGCGCCACTTAATTCATCACCTGAGTTATCCAGACCCAGGGTTTCAACAGCACGTTTTTTAAGTGTTTTTAAAATTTCAGCAGAAACTTCAACTGCGCTTACATTGCCACTACGGGTTTTAATCCTGGGAACAACACTTGTGGTTTGCGCAAACACATATGAATAATGTGCATCTTCGATAGAAACATCTTCTAAGCCACGCCCCATAAAACGTTTAATAGAAATAATGGTGTTTAATGGATCACTCACGCTATAGCGCAATGCAGCTTTGCCAACATGCACACCGTCTTCACCATAGTGCACAATAGAAGGTAAAAGATGAGAGCCCTCTGAACAGGGCAATGTATTGGCCACACCGCTGCGCACTGTTGCAACCAATGAGTTTGTTGTACCCAAATCAATGCCTACTGCGAGCCGGTGCTGATGGGCAGTAGTTGATTCTCCAGGTTCTGCTATTTGTATTAGTGCCATTGTTTAATTATGAATAGTGAATGGTGAGTTATGAATTGTTCTTTGGTGTTGTGTTTGTATTTGTTCTTTTTGTTTTTATTTTATCGCTTCTCTAATTGTGAGCAATAAATGGTGAGCACTAAATGCGCCAGGCAGTTAATTCCGTCCTTTGGTTCGTTAACGGTGCATCCATGCACCACTACTCATCATTTATAACTCATAATTCATCATTATTTTAATAATTCATCTTCGCAACTGCCTATTAATTCATTAATTTCATTTTTTGCTTTTTGCATAAACTGCAATTTTCGTATCCATTCTCGTGCTTCATCTAACTTATTTTCATCAAAAGCCAGGGCGAAACTATCCATCATAAACTGGCTTGACGTTTTCAGTTCTTTTGCCATTAAATCAAGCGCATCCAGTGGTTCGCTTTCATTTTTTATGTTTTCCAGGGACTCACGCATTTCCAGCTGTTGCATTAAAAAGACCGCATCCATTGTCGTTTCGTTCTGCAAACTAAAATCAATACCTTTTAATTTTAATAAATAAATAGCTCTTAATACCGGGTCTTTTAATGTTGTCTGCGCTTCGTTAATCATCGACGTACGCTGCATAGACATGCGCTTTTCCAAATCCGAGCCATTTGCAAAGTTATCGGGATGAACCTTTTTTTGCAATGCCATATAGCGTTGCCTGATTTGATTTAAATCCACATCATATGAAACAGGAAGTTTAAACAACTCGAAAAAGTTGCAGCTAAGAATATCTTTTGACACGACTTAAATATTAATTACGAATTACGTGTACTAATTACGAGCCGTGGCACATGGATGTGACGTTTACAGACCAAAGGATGGAGTAGCAGTACATGGATGCGCCGTTATGTCCATGGATGGACGGCCATATTCTCAACATGGCGCAAAGAGCCAGGAAGGCGGTGCGATTTACGAACCAAAGGATGGAATGACGAGCTTGTGGCTATAATTAGTATTGCAAGAAGTAATTGCCTCCTCTTTTTTTTGTTTTTTTAATTCCATCCTTTGGTCTGTAAACGTCACATCCATGTGCCACGGCTCGTAATTAGTAATTTGTAATTAACATCAAATGGTGAAGCTTTCACCACAACCACAGGCGGCTTTTTCTTTTGGGTTGTTAAACTTAAAACCTTCATTCAAGCCTTCTCTGGTGTAATCAAGTTCGGTACCATCAAGATAAACCAGACTCTTTTTATCGACGATGACCTTTACCCCGGAGTCTTCAAACACCTCATCTTCCGGATTTATTTCATCAACAAATTCAAGAACGTAAGACATACCCGAGCAACCCATGGTTTTTACACCCAGGCGTAGACCAACACCCTTGCCTCTATTTTCAAGAAAAGTTTTTACACGTTGTGCAGCCGGTTCAGTTAATGTAATTGCCATGTCGGTAGTCTATATTTTATGTAGGGATTATATGTTTTTCTGTTTATAATCGGCAATCGCTGCGTTAATCGCATCTTCTGCCAGTACAGAACAGTGTATTTTAACAGGTGGTAATGCAAGTTCTTCTGCAATCTGTGTATTTTTAATCGCCTGCGCTTCATCCAGTGTTTTACCTTTTACCCATTCTGTTAACAATGAGCTGGAAGCAATGGCGCTGCCACAACCGTAAGTTTTAAATACCGCATCTTCAATAACACCTTCATCACTCACTTTAATTTGCAGTTTCATTACATCACCACAAGCTGGCGCACCGACCATACCAGTACCAATATTGTCCTGATTTTCAAAACTACCCACATTACGAGGGTTTTCATAATGATCTAAAACTTTTTCACCGTATGCCATACCAATACCTTATGTTTTATGTTTTATGTTTTATGTTTTTAGTCTTTTAACTTACAACTTACAACTTTTATTCAATGCGCCGCCCACTCTATACTACTAATATCAATGCCTTCTTTATACATATCCCAAAGCGGCGATAATTCACGTAATTTTTCTACTGCTGTGCGAACGTGTTTAATAGTGCGATCCACTTCTTCTTCTGTGGTGTATCGCCCCATAGTGAAGCGGATTGAACTGTGCGCTAACTCATCATTGCGACCTAATGCACGTAATACATAACTGGGTTCCAGGCTTGCTGAGGTGCAGGCACTGCCACTTGAAATCGCCAGTTCTTTTAATGCCATTAACAAACTTTCACCTTCGACATAGTTAAAGCTGATATTAATATTACCTGCAATGCGCTGATCTATATCACCATTTATATAAACTTCTTCCATATCTTTTACGCCATCATACAATTTATTTCTTAATTTCAATAAGCGTTTGTTCTCAATTACCATTTCTTCTTTTGCGATTCGAAAGGCTTCACCCATGCCAACAATTTGATGTGTTGCCAGGGTACCTGAGCGCATACCACGCTCGTGACCACCACCATGCATTTGTGCTTCTAAACGAACTCGTGGTTTTCTTTGTACATACAAGGCGCCAATACCTTTGGGACCGTAAATTTTATGTGCTGAGAAACTCATTAAATCAACCGGCAGCGCTTCAAGGT
>JAFLJY010000317.1 GCA_022712755.1 Gammaproteobacteria bacterium | reverse complement strand
GCCAGGAAGGCGGTGCGATTATGTCCATGGATGGACGGCCATGTTTACATAGTGGCGCAAGGAACCAGGAAGGCGGTGCGATTATGTCCATGGATGGGCGGCCATGTTTACATAGTGGCGCAAGGAGCCAGGAAGGCGGTGCGATTAACGAACAAAAGGATGGAGAGGATGGAGCGGGTGGCGCCAGTACTGGCGATTTTTCTGAATATAATCTTGCCATGCATGTAGGTGATGACCCGCAGGCGGTTAAAACCAATCGTCGCAGGCTGAGGTCAGAATTAGCCTTACCTGCAGAGCCTGTCTGGTTGGATCAGATACACAGTAACACAGTGTTAAATATTGATGAGTGCGGCGATGTTGGGGCTGCGGTAACAGCCAGGGACATTGCTGATGAAAGCGCTATCATACAGGCGGATGCCAGTGTTACTTGTGGCAAGGGAGTGGTCTGTGCTGTGATGACGGCGGATTGTTTGCCGGTTTTTTTCTGCAATCAAAATGGGTGTGAAGTTGCGATAGCTCATGCTGGCTGGCGTGGTTTACATGCTGGCATTATCAGCAATACGGTCAAGGCGATGCGTTCTTCTGCGGGTGAAATACTGGTGAGCCTTGGTCCTGCCATCGGGCCGCTGGCATTTGAAGTGGGTGATGAGGTTTTTACCGCTTTCGTGATTAAAAACAGAATGAATAGTTCTGCCTTTGTGGCAACCACAAAAGGGCGTTATTTATGCGATATCTATCAATTAGCCCGGTTAGAATTGCAGTCTCTGGGTATTAAAAACATCGCGGGTGGCGAATATTGTACTTACCGTGAAAATCAACTATTTTATTCTTTTCGTCGCCAGCAAAAGACTGGTCGCATGGCGAGTTTAATCTGGTTCGAATGATGTTCCTGCCAAATCCCCCACGTTTATGAAATACCTGCACTTAAATGTATAAGTCTGTATTTCATCTAATAGGCAGTGTCGGATATGGAATGGCTGAATTCGACACTTAACGGAAGTCAAAAAAATTTAAATCCTCCGCAAATGAACGCGAATAAACGCAAATAAAAACCTTTTTATTATTTTAACGCGTAGGTTGGGGTGAGGCACGAACCCCAACATTTTGCGCACGGTGCTGTTGGGGTTCGTGCCTCACCCCAACCTACGAAATAACCCGACCTATGGTATAAAAACTTAAAAGGTTTTTATTTTCGTGTATTCGCGTGCATTTTCGGCGCAGTGGCACATGGATGTGCCGTTTACGAACCTAAGGATGGATAAAATATTGTTTTCTTTGAATGTCCGCTAATGACCGTAAGCAGTCATTCGACCAATGAGTAAATCTGATACGTTTTGTCAGCTCAAGTCTGAGCTAATACTCTTGAAAATAACAAAAACAAGCTGTTTTTACCTGAAATCAATTGAAATACATTAAAAACACCAGTAGTGGCACAAGGATGTGCCGTTTTTACGAACCAGTAGTAGCACATGGATGTGCTGTTATGTCCATGGATGGACGGTATTTCGCAAAGAGCCAGGAAGGCGGTGCGATTAACGAACCAAAGGATGGAAAGGACGGAGTAGTGCTACATGGATGTGGCGTTAACCTGCCTGCAGCAGGCAGGCGAACCAAAGAACGGATATTGTAACATTTTGTATTTCCTGTGCTATAACATGTTACATGTCTGGATGGATTCTACATATCGACTCTGAAATAGCGGGGTCTAATTAACTTTCAAGAATAGCCAAGTTTAATAATAACTGGGGTTTTATATATGATGGTGTCTTTCAGCCGACCTGCCTTAATTAGTTTATGTCATGGAGTATGCCTTATTATTTTGTTGAGCGCATTTAACGTTCAAGCTGATGACTATTTAAAAATGCTGGAAAGTGAAGCTGAAGATGTAACGCTTGATCAAAGCGGGCAACTTAAAGATAAGCAACAAGCAAGTGAAGATGACTCAGGAATAACAAAAACAGACTGGAACTGGGAAGGCGATATGGATGGGGATGTACTGCCACCGGGGTTGGCTCAGGATGAATTCGCCACGCTTCTCAAACAACATTTTTATGGCACGTTTGTTTTTTATCGCAAATTAAACTCGGTTGATCAAAATACCATTTATTACCATTATAAAAATGCCACGCCTGCTAGTCTTGAACCCATTCGTCAAGATATTTTGAACCATTTGAGGCAATAATAGAGAATCATTATGAAAAATTCATTAACCACAATTATTCTGGCGGCAGCCGTCGCCGCCGTTACATCATTTAACGTGCAAGCGAAAGATGTAACCGTAAAAATCACCAAAGATAAAAGTTACAGCACCGTCCATGATGGCAAGGAGCTAATAAAAATTTCCCGTATCCAGGATACCTCTCACGTTATTGATGGTTCTTTTGCAAAAACTTCTCGACCCTGTCCACCATTTTGTATTACGCCTCTAAGTGTCGATAAAGGTGTAACAACCGTTGCCGAACTGGAAGTGATTAAATTTATGGAAACCTCAATGTATCGGGGTAAAGGTGTCATTATTGATGCTCGTACTCCAGGTTGGCATAAAAAAGGCACAATACCAGGTTCAATTAATATTCCGTTTACTACTTTTGAAAAAGATTCAAATGATATTGAGTTGGCGGAAATTTTTGAAAGTTTAGGTGCAGTAGAACGTGATAACGTCAATTCTGTGTTGCGTATGGTTGAAGATTTTGGTTTTTTAGGTGGTGATCAAAAAACCGAAAAATGGGATTTTAGTGATGCTAAAGAGTTATTGCTCTGGTGTAACGGGCCATGGTGTGGTCAGTCACCACGCGCTATTCGAGCATTATTAAAAGCAGGTTACCCGGCAGAAAAACTTTTTTATTATCGCGGTGGTATGCAGATGTGGCAGTCATTAGGTTTAACAACGGTTGTACCAAAAGGCATGAGTGTTGCTGACAGTGGTGATTCCTCTGAGTGATATTGACGGCGACTACTGTCAATAAAAATAACGGACTTTAAAACCCTGCTTATATGAGTGGGGTTTTTTTATGGGTTATGAAGAAAAGCATGTTAGATGAAGTGTCTGAAATCACTCAAAAACGTCTATTGAAAATCAGTAGTGTTACAAGGTTATGTAGCGTTTACAAATCAAAGGATGAACGGCACTTCCATGTGCCACTACTGCAGACCTACAACTGTCGGATAAAGTCTGAGTTGCTATCGTTAAGGGCCAGTGACGCGTACCCTAAATGCTAAATCAAAATAAGGCGTGTTGGCACCGGTGCTTGCATTCATGATGCCACTGGGGCGGAACTCAATAGCTTTGACAGCAGCGTCATAAGCGCCGTTAGGGATGATCGGGTTCGATGATGCATCCAGAAAAGTCACACAATCACTGGTATTGGCAAGACTAATAAAATTACAGTTAACCCCGCTGATATCTGCGCCGCTTCCATCGGTGAAAGAAAAAGGTGCATCACCACTGTAGTTTCCAGTGAACAGTTCAATACCGTTAGAAATACCATCGCTTATTAGTATCGTGTTATTGTCGGCAGAGCCAAAACCCGTATTTACTACCCGGATTCTATAAATCGAATTGGATAAAGGAATGGCTTTGGGGTTACTCAGGTTGACCGGGTCATCTTCCAGTGTCACGCTTTTTTGCAACACAAAGACCGGGAATGGTACAGTGCCTTCAATGCATACATCATCAATGTGCCAGAAGTCAAAGATACCAGTATTACCACTCGTCTGGCGAAAGCGTACTTGAAATGTAGAGTGTTGTGCGCTGGCAGGTAAATTGTAGTTGCGAACAAAGACCTGGCCTTGCCCACCTGAGCCGGAAAAAGTCTCCAGCACAACCCAGTTAAGTGCATTGTTGAGGTATTCTACAACCAGATTTTCACCGCCATCTGGGTCTTCACTGAACGCATCGCTACCTCGCCTGATCCACATCGAAACACCACTAAATTGTACTGTATTTGTATCAATGACATTAGAGGTGACAGTGACGCTGCCGCCATTGGTAAACATGGAGGAGCTTGACGACTGAAAGGTGGCAATATTGATGCCGGCATTACCGCCAGTGCTGGTAATACTCCAGTTGGACAAACCCTGCTCAAAATCTTCACAGCTGCCCAGCGCTAATGGTGGTCTTGAAGCTGCGGTTTCGGTTAATATGACATCATCAATATGCCAGTAATCCCAACCAACACCGCTACCCCCGGTCTGGCGTACGCGTAGTTGGAAGTTTGCATGTAAGGCAGAGAAAGGCAGGGGAATGTTATCAGTAATTATCTCACCATTTGTGCCGCCGCCCGGATAGGAGGCGATGTGAGTCCAGGTTCCAACGCTGTCCAGAAATTCAATAATCAGGTCTTCACCGGGATCGGTGTCTTCGGAAAAGTTGTCATCACCACGTCTGACCCAAAAGGATAAGTCAGCGCCGACTACGCTCAGATTAATAATGCTGCTGGTGACGATTACTGCTTGATGGCGGGTAAACATCGAGCGTGTAGGTGAACTTGCTGTATCAGTATTAATGCCAGCCGCAGTGCCAACATCAGTCGTCCAGTTTGGTGCTAACGTGGTACGCTCAAAATTGTCTGAAAAAAGAATGTCACCGGGTGCGGCCATCACCGTATTGCTTAGTAGTATGAGAATGAATGCGCTTGCACTGGGTTTAATCGTGTGGCTTAGTTGTATAATTTTTTTCAGCATGAATATTGTGAGTAAGATGTTGATTGTTTGATTTTAGCAGGCAACTTGAGAAGTTTCTTGAAAGCCAGATTTATGTCCACATATATATACAGGAAGGACGGGCAGATTTTTGCTCCTGCAAAATCTGCACTTCCGCCATCCATGGCGGTCGTATTTCGCAAGGAGCTATGGATGGCGGTGCGGTTATGTCCATGGATGGACGGCCATGTTTGCATTATGGCGCAAGGAGCCATGGATGGTGGTGCGGTTATGTCCATGGATGGACGGTATTTCGCAAGGAGCTATGGATGGCGGTGCGATAAATTCGTAATCAAAAACATATTTTAAGAGTTAATCATGAGAACAGACAAGCTAACCACACGATTTCAAAATGCGTTATCTGATGCACAGTCATTAGCTGTCGGGCGGGATAATCAGTTTATTGAAGCACCTCACGTATTACTGGCATTACTGGAACAGGATTCCAGTACGGTTAGTCAGATACTGGCGGCCACCGGCGTTAACGTTGAAGCACTGAAAACAAAACTTGTTGAAACCCTTGAAAGATTGCCTCAGGTACAGGGGCATGAAGGTGATGTGCAGTTATCGAATGAACTGATTCGGCTATTAAATCAAACTGATAAACTGGCGCAACAACGAAATGATCAGTTTATATCCAGCGAACTGTTTTTATTGGTACTGATGGAAACAAAAGCAGCGGTCAGTGAAATATTAAAATCTACCGGTGCGGATAAAAGCCAGATAGAAAAAGCTATTGATAAGGTGCGTGGTGGTGAGTCTGTGAAAGATGCCAATGCCGAAGAAAATAGACAGGCACTGGAAAAATACACCATCGATTTAAGTGAGCGCGCAGCACAGGGCAAGCTGGATCCGGTGATTGGTCGTGATGAAGAGATCAGGCGTACTATTCAGGTACTGCAGCGCCGTACCAAAAACAACCCGGTATTAATTGGTGAGCCGGGTGTCGGTAAAACAGCAATTATTGAAGGTCTGGCGCAACGTATATTAAACGGTGAAGTGCCAGAAGGCTTAAAAAGTAAACGTATTCTGTCACTTGATATGGGTGCATTGATTGCCGGCGCAAAATTTCGCGGCGAATTTGAAGAGCGCTTAAAAGCAGTGTTAAAAGACCTGTCGCATCAGGAAGGTCAGGTGATTTTATTTATTGATGAATTACACACCATGGTAGGTGCTGGTAAAGCAGAAGGTGCCATGGATGCTGGTAATATGTTAAAACCGGCGTTAGCGCGTGGTGAGTTGCATTGTGTTGGTGCAACCACTTTGGATGAATATCGCCAGTATATAGAAAAAGATGCTGCACTGGAACGCCGTTTTCAGAAAATACTGGTTGAAGAGCCCAGCGTGGAAGATACCGTTGCCATTTTACGGGGTTTAAAAGAGCGTTATGAAATCCATCATAAAGTGGACATAACTGATCCGGCGATTGTTGCAGCAGCAACCTTGTCACATCGTTATATCAGTGACCGTCAGTTGCCCGATAAAGCCATTGACCTGATAGATGAAGCCGCCAGTCGTATTCGTATGGAAATTGATTCCAAACCGGAAGTGATGGATCGTCTTGATCGGCGCATCGTACAGTTAAAAATTGAGCGGGAAGCACTGAAAAAAGATAAAGACAAAGCAACTTTGCAACGTCTGGAAAATCTTGAACAGGAACTGGTCGAGCTGGAAAAAGAATACAGTGATTTTGAGGAGCAATGGCTTGCTGAAAAGCTGGTGGTGCAGGGCTCATCAAACACAAAGAAAGAACTGGAAGAGGCTAAGCTAGAATTAGAAGTTGCTCATCGCGCGGGTGATCTGGCGCGTATGTCTGAACTGCAATATGGTTTGATTCCAGAACTGGAAGCAAAAATTGCGCAGGTCGCGACAGCGGAACTGGCGCGTGACAATAAATCACAGCTACTGCGTAATAAAGTCGGTAGTGATGAAGTGGCGGAAATTGTTGCCAGATGGACAGGCATCCCGGTTAGTAAAATGCTCGAAGGTGAGCAGGAAAAACTGCTGCGTATGGAACAGGAAATTGGTAAACAGGTAGTCGGACAACAGGAAGCGGTTGCAGCGGTGGCAAATGCTATTCGCCGTTCGCGAGCAGGTTTGTCAGACCCCAGCAAACCCAATGGTTCGTTTATGTTTTTTGGTCCTACCGGTGTCGGTAAAACCGAGTTGACCAAAGCGCTGGCAAACTTTATGTTTGATAGTGATGATGCCATGGTACGGCTGGATATGTCTGAGTACATGGAAAAACATTCCGTGTCCAGGCTGATTGGTGCGCCACCGGGTTATGTCGGTTATGAAGAAGGCGGGCATTTAACCGAAGCAGTAAGGCGCAAACCTTATTCAGTGATTCTGCTTGATGAGATAGAAAAAGCACATCCTGATGTGTTTAATATTTTATTGCAGGTACTGGATGATGGTCGTTTAACTGACAGCCAGGGTCGTACCGTTGATTTTCGAAATACGGTTATCATCATGACTTCTAATCTGGGTTCACAACAAATTCAGGAGCTGGCAGCTAGTAATGATTATGACGGCATGAAGCGGGTAGTAATGGAAATTGTGTCACAACATTTCAGGCCTGAATTTATTAACCGTGTTGATGAGACCGTGGTCTTTCATCCACTGGCAAAAGAGCAGATTCGAGAAATTGCAAAAATTCAGTTGCAGCATCTGGCAGCACGTTTGCTGGATCAGGATTTTACCATGCAAATTTCAGATGAAGCGATTGATTTATTGGGCGCGGCAGGTTTTGACCCGGTGTACGGTGCAAGGCCGTTGAAACGTGCAATTCAGCAGCACCTGGAAAACCCGTTAGCACAAATGATTCTTAAAGGTGAATATATGCCGGGTGATGTTATTAACATAACGGCAAATGATTCTGAGTTGGAGTTTGTGCCGGTTGGTCGCACCGCCATCCATGGCTCTTTGCGCCATACCGTCCTTCCATGAACATAAAAGGATTCAGCAAGCGGGTTAATAGTTTCTCTCGTTGTTTGAATGGCTGAGTTCGGTCATTAGCGGACTTTTAAAGATCAAAAACATTTCACCGCAGAGACGCAGAGGCGCAGAGTTTTTTGTTAGCAACGCCTGCGGCGTTGCTAACACACAAAAGTTTTTCTCTGCGCCTCAGCGCCTCTGCGGTAAAAT
>JAFLJY010000221.1 GCA_022712755.1 Gammaproteobacteria bacterium | reverse complement strand
ACTCTTTCCCTACACGGAGCTCTTCCTAACTCCAAAACATTAATCAATATCTGTTTGTAACAATGCAAAGTACTTATGTACAGGATGTACAGTATTTCGCAAAGAGCCAGGGATGGCGGTGCGATTATACAAACAGATCTGTATGACAAGTCAGCTATAGTAGTAGATAACATCAGCGGGTAACAAGATTGGCTCAAGCACGCCGTACAAAAACAACAAATTCAGAAACAAGTACAGTCATCACCACGCAACTGCAACGTGGCCTTCGCGAAGGTGCCATGCTGGTGCTAATGGCACTGGCTTTGTTTTTGTTTGCCGCATTAGTGACTTATCATTCTGCTGATCCTGGCTGGTCGTATACCGGCTCAAGAGAAGCTATCCACAATGCAGCCGGTGTTGTTGGTGCCTGGTTTGCCGATGTTCTCTATAATCTGTTCGGTTATCTGTCTTATTTATTCCCGATTATTATTGCTTATAGCGGCTGGTTAGTATTGCGAAGTAATCATATTGAAGTTGATAAAGACATCGATTACCACGAAATGGGGATACGCTGGTTAGGTTTCTTTTTTACTGTGGCAACGGGTTGTGCCTTGACCAGTATGCACTTTTCTATCACTGAAGGGCGACTACCGCTAGACGGCGGCGGCATCCTTGGTCTGTGGTTAAGTGATGTTCTGGCAGGGTCATTGGGTTTGCTCGGTTCTACCTTGATGTTGCTGGCGATTTTTCTTGCTGGTATCACCTTGTTCAGCGGTCTTTCATGGTTTCGATTTATTGACGGCATTGGTCAAACTGCATTATTTGCATTCAACTGGCTTAAAGATAGTGTACTGGCTTTTATTGAAAACAGACAGGAGAAAAAAGCAGGCGAAGAGGCAAGATTACAGCGCCAGGAAATGTTTGCTGCCAGTAAGAAAAAGCAGGAAGTCCGTGTAGCAAAAGGCAATGCAGATGTGCGCATTGAACCGGTAATGAAAAAAGTTGAAATCTCCGAGCGCATGGACAGAGAAAAACAAATTCAATTATTTGATGCGCCAAGTGACTCTGAACTACCGGCTTTACGCTTATTAGATCCGCCTAAACCACATGAAAAAGGTTATTCTAATGCTGCATTAGAAGCCTTATCCAGACTGGTCGAGATAAAACTGGCTGATTTTGGTATTGAAGTTGAAGTCGTCGCCGTTCATCCCGGGCCGGTGATTACACGTTTTGAAATGGAACCGGCACCAGGCGTTAAAGCCAGTAAAATTACAGCTTTATCAAAAGACCTGGCGCGTTCATTATCTGTGCCCAGCATTTTGGTGGTGGAAGTCATACCCGGTAAAACCTGCGTTGGCCTGGAAATTCCTAACGAGCATCGTGAGATTGTCTCATTAAGTGAAATTCTTATGTCCAAACAATATGATGACTCAAGCTCACCGCTTACCTTAGGCTTAGGAAAAGATATTGCCGGCCATCCGGTGGTGGCTGATTTAGGCAAAATGCCGCATTTGCTGGTTGCGGGTACCACCGGTTCGGGTAAATCGGTATGTGTCAATGCGCTGCTGATTAGTTTGTTATATAAGAGCAAACCTGATGAAGTCCGGCTGATTTTAATTGATCCAAAAATGCTGGAACTCAATGTTTATGAAGGTATCGCACATCTACTAACCCCTGTGGTCACGGATATGAAAGAGGCTGCCAATGCCTTGCGCTGGTGTGTTGGCGAGATGGAATCTCGTTATGAGCTTATGTCGGGTCTTGGGGTGCGCAATATTACTGGTTATAATCGAAAGGTGAAACAAGCCATCGCAGCTGGTGAGCCGATTGAAGACCCGACCTTTAATCCCGATCATCATGCACCAGGCACACAACCACAAAAATTAAAACCATTACCCTATATTGTGGTCGTAGTAGACGAGTTTGCTGACCTGTTCATGGTGGTAGGTAAAAAAATTGAAGAACTGATTGCGCGTATTACACAAAAAGCAAGGGCTGCCGGCATTCATTTAATTCTTGCTACACAGCGCCCCTCGGTTGATGTGGTAACGGGGTTAATTAAGTCGAACATCCCAACAAGAATCGCGTTTCAGGTATCTTCTCGCGTTGATTCGCGAACCATTCTTGACCAGATGGGAGCAGAGAATTTGCTCGGCCATGGTGACATGCTATATATGGAAGCGGGTACCAGTATGCCAACACGCATACACGGTGCCTTTGTTGATGACCACGAAGTTCACAAAGTGGTTGCCTTTCTTAAACAGCAGAACGAACCGGATTATATTGAAGAAATCCTGCAGGAAAATTCAACCGTGTTACCGGGAGAAAAACCGGCAGGAAGCAACGGTGATGAAGTTGATGCGTTATATGATGAAGCCGTTGCCATCGTTACCCAAACCCGAAAGGCTTCTATTTCTTATGTACAACGTCGTCTGAGAATTGGTTACAATCGAGCCGCTGGAATTATTGAAGAAATGGAATCAGCAGGGGTGGTAACGGCTATGCAGTCGAATGGTACACGTGAAGTGTTGGCACCGCCACCGGTTGAATAACAGTAAATAGTGAATAGTGAATAGTGAATGGTGAATAGTGAAAATTAAATCCATATTAATTGTAGTTGTATTGTTATTTTCTACAACCTCATTTCTTGTTTTTGCTGAAGAAAAAAACCAGTCAACAGGTGAGATTTATTTAGAAAATTTCCTGAAAAAAACCCAGACATTGGAAGCAAACTTTCAGCAAATCCTGCGAACCCATAAGGGCGAAATTCTGCAACAGACAGAAGGCAGGTTTTATCTTAATCGACCAGGCAAGTTTCGTTGGGACTACAAAACGCCGTACGAACAAATTATTGTTTCGGATGGTGAACGGATATGGATATACGATGTTGAGCTTGCGCAGGTAACTGTGCAAAAACAGGCGGCCGGATTGCCATCATCACCCATGGCATTGTTGCAGGATAGTGCAAAGCTGTATCAAAGTTTTAATGTTACTCCACTTGATGAAAAGGATGGCGTATATCGTTTGAAACTGGAAAGCCGTAGTAGCGAATCGGATTTTACAAAAATTGTTGTTGGTGTCGATGCCAAAGGACTGCGTTTTATGCAGTTACACGATCAGTTTGAACAGGTAACCGATATTGTGTTTTCCGGTATAACAACAAACACCAGGTTGGCAAAAGAACTGTTTGAATTTAAGCCGCCCGAAGGGGTTGATGTCTTTGGTGGCTGACCTTGACTACTGAGCTATTTTCAGAAGACAAGGCACAGGTCTATCGGCCTCTTGCCGATAGAATGCGTCCGCAAACGCTTAAAGATTTCATCGGTCAGAACCATATCATTGGCGATGGCAAAACACTAAGTCAGGCGATACAAAATCAAAACCTGCATTCAATGGTGTTCTGGGGTCCTCCTGGCACAGGAAAAACGACCCTGGCAAGAATTATTGCTAATTCTGTACAGGCGCATTTCATTAATATATCAGCCGTTCTCTCTGGTGTAAAAGATATACGAGAAGCCATCGCGCAGGCCAAACACTGGCAAGTGCAGGGTGATAAAACCATTTTATTTGTAGACGAGGTGCATCGCTTTAATAAATCGCAGCAGGATGCTTTTTTGCCTTATGTTGAAGATGGCACGATCTATTTTATTGGTGCAACTACTGAGAATCCCTCGTTTGAATTAAACAATGCGCTATTGTCTCGCGTTAAAACCTACATTTTAAAATCACTCGCCGTTGCTGATTTAAAAACGGTTATCAAAACTGCTTTAGAAAATGACGCGCAATTAAAGCAACTTAATGTCGTCATTGATGAAACATCACTGGAATTACTGGCTCAAGTTGCTGACGGTGATGCCCGCCGAGCATTAAATTTTCTGGAGATTTCCTGTGATTTAGCAGAACCTGAATCTGCTTCTGGATCTACGCCTACACCAGGATCGGATAATCCCGCGCCATGTTTTATCAATCAGAAAATAATCGAGGATGTCAGTTCACAAAGTCTGCGTCGTTTTGATAAAGGTGGTGACCTGTTTTACGAACAAATTTCAGCTTTACACAAGTCGGTGCGTGGTAGTAATCCCGATGCAGCACTGTACTGGTTCGCAAGAATGATCGATGGTGGCTGTGATGCCATTTATATCGCCCGCCGCGTAATCCGTATGGCATCGGAAGATATCGGTAATGCCGATCCTCGCGGGTTACAACTGGCTCTGGCAGCATGGCAAACTTATGAACGTCTGGGCAGTCCGGAAGGTGAACTGGCTATTGCACAGGCCATTGTTTACCTGGCAAGCACGGCAAAAAGCAATGCGGTATATGTTGCGTATAAAGCAGCCATGGTAGACGCAGTACATTCTGCTTCACTTGATGTG
>JAFLJY010000250.1 GCA_022712755.1 Gammaproteobacteria bacterium | reverse complement strand
GTCACCGAACTACTACAGGGCAGAGACTTAAACCAGCTTGATGGTTTTCAGTCACCCAGTTTTGATTTAGAAGAAGTCGCTGATCACCATAATCTTGAAACCCATTTCATCGACTCAAGCGGCTTGATTGCTTACGACTTTTTCAAGAACAAAGCAGATTATGAATTTACTGACTGGGATCATGACGCAACAACAAGTGATGAGTTCGGTTATCTTTGCAATATTATTCATGATTTAGATTTTGATATTTATATCGCAGACTACGAACACCTGAATGTTTATTCCTGTCGCATCATCGTACCCGGCATGTCAGACATTTACCCAGTTGATGATCTGCTATGGAACAATAACAACGAAGGCGCTTTATTTCGTGAAGAAATATTGTCATTAAAAAACCTTGATGAAACACATTGGCAATCCATTCTCAATCGACTGCAACAAGGCGGCTACAATGATTACCAACGTGTTGCAGAATTTATTGGTGTGGCACCCGATCCTGATACCACCTGGGCGACCTTACGTATCGGTGAATTAAAAGCCATGTTATGCCTCGCCTTAAAAAATGACGAAGCCATTGAATGGGTTAGCTGGTGTTTGCATATAGACCAACTCGATAATGATGGCGCACGTTTTTACCTTTGTCTGCAAACCCTGCTTGAAGTGGACATGAACCGTCAACAACAATTGGAAACCTATCATGATAGCTTTAAATTAATGTTTGATGAAAAAACATTGACGAATTGTTTAAACGTTATTTCCGGTAAAGAAAACTTTTTTGGTCTGCACAGCCCAGGCTTAAGCCTTGAAGGTTTTACCATGCATCATAAATTGCTTGAAGGTTACCAGAAGCTTCATCTTGCCAAACAGAACAACTGGAAAAACTCAACGACTATGGACTAAAAACCCATAGCTTGATTTAACAGCGACTAAAAGCCGCTTAAGATTACGTCTTGATACTTGACTGAGACTTTATATGTTTAAATTTTTTGCAAAAGCAATATTAAAACTAAGCGGCTGGCAACTTAAGGTTACCCCGCCGCAGGAAAAAAAATTTATTCTTATTGGTGCACCGCATACCAGCAACTGGGATTTTCCGCTTGCCCTGCTTTGTTTCTGGACACTCGATCTAAAAATTCACTGGGTGGCTAAAATACAGATGTTTCGCGGCCCGCTACATTATCTATTTACCACTTTAGGCGGCATTCCTGTTGATCGCAATGCTTCAGGTGGTTTTATTAATCAAATTGCAGAAAAATTTAATCATGCTGATGAAATGGTGATCGCCATTGCACCCGAAGGTACGCGCTCAAAAACAAAATACTGGAAAAGCGGTTTTTATCATATTGCCTTATCCGCTAACATACCTGTTTGTTTCGGTTATATAGATTATGCCAATAAAACGTTAGGGTTTAAGCAGATAATGTATCCCAGTGGGGACATAAAAGCCGACATGAAAATCATTGCCGATTTTTACCAAAACATAAAGGGCAAACGACAACAAAATCAGGGGCCTGTTCAAATTAGAGGTTAATTAAGGCGCAAAAAGGATAAAAAAATTTCCATCCTTAGGTTCGTAAACGTTACATCCTTGTAGCACTACTCTTCGCGTCTTTCACAGCAAAATACTTTTAGTATTCTTAACCTCTAATTTGTATCAATTTTACCCACTCGCAAATATATTTTATAAGCTAAATAGCACTTTAAAAACTAAAACCACACAGATCAATAACGCGGCTGCTGGTATTGTTTCATCTGCTCCTGAGCTTGACGCATTTTTTCCATTACTTCAGGCGACATCTGCCCTGACTGTTGCATCTGCTGCATCATTTGTTGCATTTGCGGTGCATACTGTTGCATTTGTTGCTGCATCTTCATCATATCTTTCGATGCATTTTTCATCTCTTCCTTTATGCTTGTGGTTTTATATGACGCAGGAATCACAAATGTATCGGCTGGTAAAGTAACATCAAATTTTATACTTTTTATCTCAAAATCAACGATGCCATTTTTTTCTGTACGCATCGGCACGCCTATTTTCATCGTGTGATTACTCATTTCAATATCACCTAAAGTGCAATCATCAACCATACCTGAAAAACCACCCAGCATCGCCTGCTGCTTTTGCATCATATTTCTCATTACATCAAACAGGGCTTTAATATCCTTATTCTGATAAGCCTGTTTTGAACCAAAAATAACACCACAGTTTTTACCATTAACAGCATAACTAAATCTCTGTGTTTTATAACCGGCAATAGAAGACCCTGCGCCCAGATTTTTAATCGACGTTTGAATTTTTGGCGCATTCCCCATTTTTGGCATGTTATCTATATCAAACAACATGACCTGGCGCTTTTTTGTATCAACAGCTTTCATGGTGTTGTTTTTATAATTGATAATGACATAATCCAGACCACCTGTATTCAAACGCGCCTGTTTGCCATCTGTCAAAATCGTGGTTATTTCATTTTTATTTTTTACCTCAATAACGGTTCCAGCCATCACTGTTGAAACACTGAAAAATAAAATAATACTAATAATTTGAATCGTTTTAATCATAAGTCACTCCTGTATATTTCACGCGATTATACCCCTTCCTGACCGGAACAGACCGATACCAATCCAATTTTTCTGTTATACCCACCCATAAATATATATGATAATCTATATGAGAATCATTTGCATTTGCGTTAGCAATGCGTATAATGCGCGGCACAACTTAACGAAATTGGGTGGCTGTGAAGTTAGAAAAACACAACATCACATCCAGCAAATAATTAATAAATATTTCATTTAAATAACTTTTGGAGAAATCTGTGAAACATCAATTTATTAAAAGCGCACTGGTCAGTGCCATTGCCTTTGGCATCGCACAACCTGCTTTTGCAGTCAGTGATGAAGAATTTAATGCCTTGCAGGAGCAATTCAATATGCTGGCTGACCAGGTTGAAGAAAACAGTAAAGACAGTTCAAGTAACACTTCAATTGGAGGTTATGGTGAGCTGCATTACAATAACCTGAGCGATGGCAATGGCAACACCAAAAAAGAAGTCGACTTTCATCGTTTTGTTTTATTCATCAATCATGAGTTTAATGACGATATTCGCTTTTTCTCTGAATTTGAAATTGAACATGCACTTGCCGGTGATGACAAACCCGGCGAAGTTGAGGTTGAGCAGGCTTACATCCAGTTTGACCTGAACGAAAACACCAAAGCCAATGCCGGTTTATTCTTAATTCCTGTAGGTATTTTGAACGAAACCCACGAACCCCCAACTTTTTACGGAGTGGAACGCAATCCCATTGAGAAAAACATCATCCCTACCACCTGGTGGGAAGCGGGTGCGATGTTATCTGGACATTATGGTTCAGGTTTTAGTTATGATGTCGCTATTACATCTGGTTTAGATGGCGGCACAAACGTTCGCGGTGGCCGCCAAAAAGTCGCCAAAGCCACAGCTAACAATCTTGCTGCAACCGGACGCGTTAAATACACCGGTGTAGCGGGTCTGGAGCTGGCAGCGACTCTGCAATACCAGGATGACATGACACAGGACACCAGCGATACTGTTGGCAGCGCAACCTTAATTACTACCCATGCACGCTGGAATGTTGGCGATGTTACCCTCACAGGTTTATACGGACGCTGGGACATCGATGTGGATGCAACCGCGTCAGCAGATGATAAAGCCAAAGACTCACAGGATGGTGGTTATCTCGAAGCTTCCTATAAAGTCAGCCCTAAATTTGGCGTTTTTGTGCGTCAGAATGAATGGGATAATGGCGGCACCAATGTAGCTGGCACTTCAAAATCCCAGACCGATATTGGTTTTAACTATTGGCCTCATGAAAATGTTGTTATAAAAGCCGACTATCAGCTGCAAAGCAATGACAGCTCCGCTGAGTTTGATGGCTTTAATCTAGGTATAGGTTATCAGTTCTAAAGACTCCTTAGAAT
>JAFLJY010000305.1 GCA_022712755.1 Gammaproteobacteria bacterium | reverse complement strand
CGCTCTTCCGATCTAGACAGAGCCAGTAACAAAACCAATAGTTGCATTCTGGCAAACTGTTTGCGTATCAGGCTTCGCATCATGGTAACTGCTCCACAGATTGCGTTTGCTTATCAAAATAAAACGCTGCTGGCAAAGATGGTCGTTGATAAGAGGCATACATACCACTATCTATATTTAAAGTAATGCTTCCGTTTGAAACATCCTGTGGCCGTATGTTTAATCGCTTCGCCCACTGCCCTATTTCTTTTTTACTGTCACCAACAAAATGCACATCAATGACCGTGCCTATTTTTTGATTTGATCGAAGTGACTGAAAATAAGGCTCACACGAACGGCATTTGGTGGACACAAACAAAACGTAACGATCACCAACGCTGCTGTTATTATCAGCATGTGTTGCTGATTGATTTTCTCTGTCTTGAAACAAAGGCACACTGGATAGATCAATTATTTTCTCATCGCCATATAAGTCATCAAAGGCTTGCATATAATCTCTATTAAATGCGATAAACATGGACTGTAATTCATATTCACGCATGGCAACCTTCCTGGCATAATGCCTGCGCTCATCTGCGTCCTCGGCATAAATACCCAGCACCACCAGTGGATCAACATTGTTCCAGTGGTATTGCCCTTCGCCGTCCATGATGACAAGATATTTTTTCCACTCATCCTCAGTCACATTAAATTGCTGCGCCTTTAATGCCATCAGTGCATCATCTTTTGTATCTATTGCTGTTGCTTTTACATCAACAGCAAAAGCTTTGCCTGTGGTCAAAGCAAATAACAAGGTAACAACAAAAAACGTCATCTTAACCATTAAACATGATCTCCACGAAAGCACCTGGGCGAACTTGTTTATGATGCAAAATGATAATCTTGCTTTCAGTAATACCGTGTTTTATAAGTTGGTTTTTAACGCTCAAGGCACGACCAACAGAGAACTGCTCATGTGTTTTACCCAGCTGCGCCAATGTTTCTTCTCTGGCAAGAAATCCGCGTAATCTGACATGATTAGCATTGCTTGCAGCAAGCGCAATGGTTTCAATAGCAAGGCGGCCTTTAGGACCTAATACTTCACGATGATTAGCAAACCCAACTTTGTTACTGCCATTATTAATAGCGTGATTTTCTGCTCTTATTATTTGTCCTGTTTTAGTTGCTTCATTTACTGATTTATTCTTTGCTACTAAAGCCGTGGTTTTAGTTTTGTTTATTGTATTTGCCTGACTCTTTTTTACCTGTAAATTCTGTTTTTCTTTTACAGTAAGTTTTTTAGCCGGAACTAATGTTTTCGGAACCAATGCTTTAATTGATTCATTAACACGAAGCACTTCAAGTCTTGTCTGGCGTATCGATTCCAGTCTTATAATGTGATTGTGTTTTTTTACAACGTCCTTTCTGTTTTTCTGTGCACACCAATACCGTCGATCAGACCATGACTGTGTCAGGTTGCGCTGTGTCTCATTACATTGCTCAATGGCGACAGGGGAAGGTAAATGCACAGGTGCTGGTTTAATTTCATTTTTGGCACATGATGAAATAAATAGTGTCGCTGTAAGAAAGGCAAAATGTTTCATTATCAATCACCTGCACGACATAGGTTTGCTACTATGCCATCTGATAAACGTATTGCCTTTATGCAGGCAGGAAGATTAATACTGGCTATACGCCATCCAGCGCGAGTATCACCAATGTTTGCAATCGATGTTTCACCGGATATTTCCAGTACCGCACTGTTTTTGTTTCCCCATTGATCAATAGATAACAAAGTAAACGGTGGACGAATTCTCCGCTTTGCTACTTTCTTTTTAGCCTTTAAAGACAAAGCTGTTATTTTTTTAGATTGTGAGGCAACCAGGTTCGTCAACACAGACATTTCTTCTTTGAAGTCATTTAAGTCATTTTTCAGTGAGGCAACGAGTATATGGTTATGATTGATTTTTTCGTTCAGTGACAAACGAGCATCTTTTGCTTTACTAATTACAAGATTGACCTCATCAACATTACGCGCTAAACCATCAAAGGATTCACCCAACTTAACAATGACCTCATCATCAATGACTTCAACAGGTAGCGCGTCCGTATTAATAATCAATGGTTCTGTGTTTTCAATAATATAATCATCTGCCAGTGCATTTATTTCAGGAAAACTTTCATCACTAATAATAGAGTCACTAGAATATTTAGCTGATTGATACAGCCCATAGCCAAAGTACCCTCCTATAACAATGACAATGAGAAAAACCGGTAAGCCAAGTTTTATAGCCAAAGGAATATCATGCTTAACTTCATCCTTTTTAATCTCTGGTATATCAATTGGCGTATCAACAGTATTATTCGTATCACTCATTATTACTGTCCTTTATTTAGTCGCCGGTGTCGTGGATGCGCGGATGTTGTTTACCGCTTGCTGTAATCGCTCTGCACGTTCCTTATCAGACCCACTATTGTATTTATCCAGCAGCTCAAATGAGATGAGACGATGAACTGGATCTACGATTAAATCCCAGGCTGGACCTGCAAGTGTCTTAAGCGCATTATCCAGGCGAATAGGTCCTAGCTCTTTATGTACATCAGGCAGTGGCTGTCTTAACAAGACAGGTAAAACCGGGTCAGAGATAGACAAGTCTGCCATTTGATAACCTGAGCGAAGCAAAATATGATCCAGTGCCTGCCCTACCGTATTGATATTTCTGTTAAATGAGATGGTGACAATGATGCTCAATAAATCCTTCTGTTCACTGGTCGCAACAGGTGACAAAGAACTGTACCTGCTAACTTGTAACTCCCCGGCCTGCGCCGAAAAAGAAAGTAGCAAAATCCCAATAACACCTAATCGTATTAACATACATCTATCTCCTAAATAAAAAATGACCGGGCGGGATTAAAACCCGCTTGCAGAGCATGAATAACTTAATGGCTAAAAAAAGTGTTTCATTTAAACAAGACACCTGCGTTATTTTTTTGGGTAATGCGCCTTGTTCCCTGCCAACCACAACAGCTGCTCAGGTTGCCTCCTGATAGCCGATCACTGGAATTGAAAGATACGCGAATAAAAATAAAAAAATAACAATAAATATGAAATCCAAAAAACAGATTTATTTAGAAGGTCGAAATAATTTACAAACCAATGGGAACGGGCGTATCTCAAAGGGCGCGCTCTTCCACTTAAAGACGTGGAAGAGCGCTACAAATGGGTTTAATGGGAAAACAGAATAAGGGGAAATTATTTAAGGGTAAGCCCTATCGGGCAAATGGCAAAATCGCTCCACAACACACCCCCCCTGTGTCAGGATAGTTGTCGCCTCTAATTTTCATTAGAGGAAATCAAGATGGGTATAAGACAAACACAATCATTTAAAATACAAGCAGTGGAAAAGGCACTGAGTCGTTCAGTGCAAACAAGCTTACAAGAAGTAGCGGATAGCCTTGGAGTGGGCTATTCAACATTGGGTAAATGGATATCAAAATCAAGAAAACATGAACTAGAAAGTAGTAACGCTTTGATGAAAACAAAAGAAAAAAGACCACAGGACTGGAGTCTGGAAGAAAGGCTAAATATGGTCATAACCTGCGCCTCACTGGATGAAGAAAAAATGAATGCTTATTGTCGTGAACAAGGTATTTATTCACATCATGTTATGCAGTGGAAAAAAGAGTTCACTCATGCCGACTCATCCACCAGTAAAGCCAATACAAGAGCTGAACTAAAGGAATTGAAAGTTCAGAATAAACAATTAACAAAAGAATTAAATCGTAAAGAAAAAGCCCTGGCGGAAACCGCCGCTTTATTAGTACTGCAAAAAAAAGTAAATATCATCTGGGGAAACAGCGAGGGCGGCTTACAATGAGTAATAAAAGAGATGAAATCATGGGTCTGATTAATGAAGCCCATGCATCCGGTGCGAGCCAACTTGAGGCCTGCAAGGTAATCGGCATGAGTGAAAGAACATTACAGAGATGGAAACAGCCTGACAATGCAGCAGATGGCCGCATTGATGCCCAACATGTGCCTGCCAATAAACTCACTCAGATAGAGAGGCAGCGCATTATCAATACAGCTAACAAGAACGAATATGCTGATCTATCACCCGCTAAGATAGTGCCAAAACTCGCTGATACAGGGGTTTATATTGCCTCAGAGTCCAGCTTCTACCGTGTACTAAAAGAAGCGAAGCAATTGCAACACCGGCAAAAGGCAAAGCCCGACAGGCAAGTTAAAAAGCCACGCGCTTTAACCGCAACACAGCCCAACCAGATTTACACCTGGGACATCACCTATTTGCCGACACAGGTCAAAGGCATTTTTTTATACCTGTACCTGGTGATGGACATCTACAGTCGAAAGATTGTGGGCTGGCAAGTGCATCGAGAAGAGTCTGATGTGGTCTAATAGATTGGTACACCTCAGTTAAGAGATAATACACTTAACTGAGGAACGTACACATGAAACAACGAAAACATTATACAAAAGAATTTAAACTAGATGCAGTGAGTCTGGTAACAGACCAGGATTATAG
>JAFLJY010000277.1 GCA_022712755.1 Gammaproteobacteria bacterium | reverse complement strand
GGTGCTATACCAACAATAACCACCATAACAACCACCAGATAATCCAGTGGCGTTATTTGAAATTGATCTTTAAGCGTAATGCGTATAGTAATAAATGAAATTACTGTAACACTGATGAAGAATATATAAACCAGGCTAACTTGTTCCAGTAGCCAGGCCGGCGGATGACTAGATAACAAATATACGGAAGCGCCGATGGTAACAAACATTAACAACCTGTAAAAACTGTCATCCGCTCTGTTCACGACAACAATTACAAACAGCGACAAAAACAATAGCAGTGATAAAACAGCCAAATCTACCGGCACATGATTTGACATAACCGCAGCAGCAACAATAAAGAGCGACATACACGCTTTAAGAATCCGGTACGGCAAAAGCTTTATATTTTTATATTTTATTAAAATAGTAGAGACATACGTACCAGACTTAGCCTCACCCTCATGTACCATCCAGTTGTTTTTTTCAGCAAAAACAAGAACAGAGAAAACCAGTATACATAGCCCAAGATAAAAGCTTATTAGCAAAAGATCACTTTCATAAGGCATTAAAATGGCACTAACAACTAATATTATCTGTATGGAATAAATAATCATCACTGATTCGTAATGATAAAAACCCAGCGCCAACAACCTGTGGTGCAAATGATCCTTATTTGCCACTACCAGGCTATCCCCTCTTTTTGCACGCACGTAGAAAACAACCATGCTATCAATCACCGGCAAGCCTAATAATAAAAGAGCAACCACCGGGCTCACCACCGAATTAACCTGCTGTGTTAAATAAACCGCCAATACCGCTAATACAAAACCCAGTGTTTGACTGCCCGCATCACCCATAAAAATTCTGGCAGGATGTGAATTAAAACGCAGAAAACCGAAAATACCGCCGATTGTCACCGCAGCGATAGCCAGAGCGATAGCGCCATCAAATTGAAACGCCAAATAAGCAATGGCAACAAGGGATATCAGTGCCTCGCCACCGGCAAGCCCGTCCAGCCCATCCGACAAATTTAACGCATTAATCATTCCTACTATGGCGATAACGGTAAATGGCTGCCCGATATAATCAGGTAACGCTTCAGCACCTATAAAAGGTAAATGATGCACATAAATCTCACCATAATAAACAACAATCACTGCAGCAAGAAACTGACCGACAAATTTTATAAGCGGACGCATATTTCTGGCATCATCCCACGCGCCAAAAAATAACAGTATCAAACAGCCAATAATTAATGAGGTACTAAAAGAGGTAGCATCCAGCCAGATAAGCAGAGGTATCAAAATGCCAATTACAATGCCTACGCCACCCGATCTTGGAATAGCTGCGGTATGCACTTTGCGCTCATCAGGGTTATCAACCATGCCCAAATATGGCGCATAACGCATCATGACAGGAATAATAGCCATACAGATAGCCATCGACATGATGGCCATCAACAAATAGAAGCTAAGTTCGTGAAGATTCATACTGCAACAAAAAATCCATGTTTATTGGGGCATAGTGTTTATTGGGGTACAAACTGATGAATAACGGGACTGATTTCTTTGGCGAGGGATTCTAACCTTTTATCTGCTATTGTTATATCCTGTCCGGGCTTCAAAACGGTAGTCAGCCGTATCAAGGCACCATCAGTCCGGCTTTTAGTCACCGAATCCCAGAACAGATACCACTTCATTAAATATTCATTAGTAATAATTCGACCACGTTGCTGAAACCAGTAATAAACCAGTTGTTTACTCTCGCCTTTTTCAATAAACAAACGATTAACCACTAATGGAATATCACTAATCGATGCACCTGGTATATTACGGTTTTCAAGACTGGTTATGCGCCAACCACCACCAGGAATACATGAACGTGGAGAATGCGCGGAAGAGCCTTTTCTCTGTGAGTCATATTGAGCGACATAAAAGTTAACATAGCCACCATCAACACCACGATAATCAATCATTGCATAATCAGTTAACTTCAAAATATCGATATAGATTTGTTCAAGAATACCGGTTTTACCCGTCCAGCCATCAAATGCTAATGGGAATTCAGCAAATTGTTTGCGCTCAGGAATGATCTCTTTGCGATCTGGCAAGGCAAAGACGCTGACAGCAACAAGCGCGACAATGACTAATGAAGCATAAAATGATTTAGGCACTCTACGATAAACAATTTTTGCGTCAGTTGGTGTCGGCTCAGGAAAATCAAGTCCGAATGCTTCTCTAAGTGGCAGTTTATCCTTACCAATTTTTGACAAAATCCACATCTCACCGACAAGAATGGCAACACAACTCATAAAAATAATCCAGCCCTCGAAATCGTGAAGAAAACCTTCTGCGTGCTCGATACCCCAATGCTCAACCAGAACACCAATGACACCAATCCTGAAGCTGTTCATGCCAATAGTAATGGGAATGGAAGATAAAAAGATAATGGCTTTTTTCCACAAAGCACCAGTAAAGAAATAGGCAGAAATAAAAGCCAGTGTCATTAGAGGGAACAAATAGTTTAAGCCACTGCATGCCTCAACAACCTGCAGTTTATAGACACCAAGATCAATTACATTGCCTTCAAGAAACACACTAATGTCAAAAAGACGTATAACCGCAACGCCAATTTGTGAGGAAATTAATTGCAGATAAGAGGATAAATTATTGAAAAGAAAGTTTGGCAGGGGAACCATAAAGAGAAGAATGAGAAGTGGCACCCAAATAACCCTGAATGCTTTCCACCCCATCATTGATAAAACAACACCATACAGTGCCGCTATATAGGCATATTGAATAACAGTATATAGCGCACTTAGCTCACCAGCATAGAACAAAAATAAACCGAACCCAACAAGCACCACCCCTAACCAGGATCTTTCAAACTCAATCTTTTCTAATTGATCTTTCTTTTGCCAGATAAGAAATAAAGTAATAAAAGGGATGATGAAACCATGACCGTACTCTTCTCTACCCTCCCACAATTTCACCATATAAGACAGGGCTTCATAATGAATAAAAACCAACAGTAAGACGGATAGCCCTAACAAACCCCAAAATACCGGGCTTTCTTTCCAAACTGTTATTTCACCCAATCCGTTTTCATTGTCTACCATTTGCTCACCTGTCGACCTTTCATCATACTTGTATAAAGATTAAATTAACCGCGTTCTTTATTATAGTGATTTTTTACAGATTTATTGCCATAGCAGAAATAAACGTCTTATACGCATCTGTTGTGATAAATCATATGCCTCAGCCTGCATTTATTGTTATTTTGTTGACGTTAATGAGCAAAATTTACTGGATAGTATAGATTAAGCCCTTTACAGGCTTGTTATAAGAGAACCAATATCACGACTAGCATTAAAGATAAATAGCAC
>JAFLJY010000220.1 GCA_022712755.1 Gammaproteobacteria bacterium | reverse complement strand
TCGATACCACGACTCTCTAGTAAATCACCCATTTCTTTTAGCTTATGTTGCGCCTGTGCCACTGCCATACCGTAACCTGGCACGATAATCACTTTCTGCCCATAGGCCATCATGATGGCGGCATCATTTGCCTGAATCTCCTTCATACTACCTTCGATATCTTCTTCTACCGCAGTACCACTGTCGCTACCGAAGCTGCTGAATAATATGTTTGTCACTGGACGATTCATGGCTTTTGCCATTAACTGCGTTAACAGGGTACCCGCCGCACCAACCACCGTGCCCGCAATAATCATCGCTGCATTATTTAATACAAAACCTTCAAATGCGACGGCCAGGCCGGTTAAAGCATTAAATAATGAAATAACCACCGGCATATCGGCACCACCGATCGGCAACGTCACCATCACACCCAAAACAAGTGCCAGCACAAAGAATACAACAACATACACAAATATCGGTTGCCCGGTTGCCACCAGATAACCGAATACACAAACCGCAACAAATAAACCGATATTGATTATCTGGTGCAACGGCAGACGTGTGGTTTTCTTCAAAATGCCCTGTAGTTTTGCAAAAGCAATGATTGAACCGGAGAAAGCGACTGAGCCGATAACCGCACCGAGTACTGCCAGCACCTGTATGGTTAAACCATGGCTCTCACCACCACCGGACAGTTTAACCAGTTCTACCGCTGCAATAGCCGCAGCCGCACCGCCGCCCATGCCGTTGTACATGGCGATCATTTGCGGCATATCCGTCATGGCAACACGTTTAGCAGTAACATAAGCTACCGTAGAACCTATAAAAATAGCCACCAGCATCAACTGTAAATTAATATTGCCAATATTCAGGGTAATTTGTGGTGCGCCAAAAGTTGCTAGTGATGCAGCCACCATGGCAACACCGGCCCAAACGATGCCGCGATGCGCGGTCACCGGTGAAGACATCTGTTTTAAACCGATAATAAATATTCCGGCGGTAAGGAAATAAGTCGCGTCAATAATAAAGTTCATTACTGTGCTCCTGCATTTTTAGGTTTCGTCTGAAACATATCCAGCATACGAATGGTCGCCACAAAACCGCCTACCGCATTACCCGCTGCCATGGTAACAGCAAAAAAACCGATGCTTAATTCCAACACGCCCTCAGCACTCCCCATCACTATCATGGCGCCCACCAGCACAATGCCATGGACAAAATTTGAACCAGACATTAATGGCGTATGTAAAATCACCGGCACACGGCTAATCACTTCGTAGCCGGTAAAGGCGGATAACATAAATATGTATAACGCGGGTAAACCTTCAATCATAATTTAAACCTTATTTGTCTTTATACTGTTGATGCACGATTTCACCATCGCGAGTTAACACGCAACCGGCAATCACATCATCTTCGAAATCCAGTTCCAGATTACCGTCTTCAGTGATGAACGGTGACACCAGATTAAATAAATTTTTGGCATACATTTCACTGGCATGAATCGGTAATTCGCCAGCAACATTTAACGGACCATGAATGGTGACACGATCTTTATATTCAATTGTTTCACCCGGTTTAGTCAGCTCACAATTACCGCCACCTTCCGATGCAAGATCAACAATTACCGCGCCGGTTTTCATATCTTCAACCATGGCTTGCGTAATAATCTTTGGTGATGGACGACCCGGAATGGCTGCCGTGCTGATAATGACATCAGCCATGGATATATGTTTTGCCAGTACATCCTGCTGCTGCTGTTTTTCATCATCGGTTAGCTCACGTGCATAACCACCTTCGCCATCGGCACTCACACCAGTATCAATAAACTTACCGCCTAAAGACTCAACTTGCTCGCGCGTTGCCGAACGGACATCATAAGCCTCAACAATGGCACCCAGACGTTTTGCCGTAGCAATCGCCTGCAAACCAGCAACACCGACACCAATAACTAATACCCTCGCCGGACGAATAGTGCCTGCGGCGGTGGTCAGCATCGGGAAGAACACCGGTGCTAACTGTGCTCCCATCAATACACCCATATAACCGGCAATGGATGCCTGTGAAGATAAAGCATCCATTGATTGCGCACGGGTAATACGTGGCACCAGCTCCATTGCCAGCGAGGTGATCTTTTTATCACACATCAGCTTCATCATATCGGCGTTTTTACTGGGTATCATAAAACCAACCACGGTGCAGCCATCTTTCATCTGCTTGAGTTCATCGAGCGTAGGTGGCATGACTTTAAATATAAGATCAGCATCTTTGTACAATGCAGCAGCATCAGCCACTGTTTCGACATCAGTAAAATCTTCATCTCTAAAATAGGAGGACAAAGCAGCACCTTGCTGCATAGAAATGCTTACGCCTGTCGCGATAAACTTTTTAGCCACCTCTGGCGCCAACGCAATGCGTCTCTCACCCGGGGCTACTTCATTTGGTACAACCAGCCTTGTTGGCATGGGAACTCCTGATACGTTTACAGTAAAAATAATGGTCGGATGTTACAGCATTCTTAAACATAGTCTAACGATTGTAGTCATTCTTGCTAAAAATTCAACAAAACATTAACTCATGAATATTCCGCCTGACTTTCGCCTTTAAAAAAGAAAACATAGTGAACCACTATTACTACACATGCGCAAACCAGCGCACAAACCAGCAAAAAGGTTTCATAATTTAAATTTGGCTTGAGCAAAATAGGCAAATCTGTCACCCTTCGCACTCAATCAACAACATAAAATACTATTGTGTCAGAAAAAAACACTTACACTCATGGCGCACAGGAAAAACTGGGCATATTACTGGTTAACCTCGGTTCACCCGATGCACCGACATCCTCAGCCGTTCGAAAATACCTGGCGCAATTTCTGGGCGACCCCCGTGTGGTCGAAGCCAACCGTTTAATCTGGTGGTTTGCCCTGCATGGCGTGATTTTGCGCGTCCGCCCGCCACGATCAGCAAAACTATATAAAAAAATATGGACTGATAACGGCTCGCCATTGGTTCATATCACCCGATTACAAACACAGGCGATACAAAAAAAACTGGAAGATCACTTCCATGGTTCTGTCATTGCCGACATGGCCATGACGTATGGCAAGCCATCAATAAAAAGTGGACTGGAAGCCTTGCGCAATGCCGGTGCCCGTCGTCTACTAATGTTGCCTTTATACCCTCAGTATTCCGCCACTACCACCGCTGCGGTCTTTGACCAGGTTACCGATGTCCTTAAAGGCTGGCGCTGGCTGCCCGATCTACGCATGATCAACCAATATCACGATCACGAAAAATATATCGAAGCACTGGCCAACAGTATAAAAAAACAATGGCGCGAGAATAAACGTGGTGACTTACTGCTGTTTTCTTTTCACGGCATTCCGCAACGTTATATTGACCGTGGCGACCCTTATTATTGCCACTGTTTAAAAACCACACGCCTGGTTGCAGAAAACCTGCAACTAAAAGCCGATGAATGGAAACTTGTGTTTCAGTCACGTTTTGGCCGCGAACCCTGGTTAGAACCTTATTGTAGTGTGACACTACAGGAGCTACCCGCAGCAGGTGTAAAAAGTGTCGATGTCATCTGCCCCGGATTTTCTGCCGATTGCCTGGAAACACTGGAAGAAATCCAGGTGGAAAATAGAGAACTGTTTATTGAGGCCGGTGGAGAGCAGTTTAATTACATCGCCTGCTTAAACGATAATAAAGATCATATTGATGCACTGTACGAAGTGCTCACCAGCCACATGTCCGGCTGGCCGGAAACCATGCCTGACGGGGATGCCGACAAGCTTGCGCTAGCAGCCAATACATCCAGACAACGTGCGTTGGATATGGGGGCACGGAAGTGAATGGTTAATGGTTAAAAATTTAAAACCACTAATCGGCGTAAGTCAATGCCTGCTGGGTGATGCAGTGCGTTATGATGGCCACTCAAAACCCAATTCCATTGTTATAAAAAAACTGAATAAACTATTCAAGCTTATTTCAATTTGCCCGGAAGTTGAAGCCGGGTTGAGCGTTCCACGGCCACCTGTGCAACTTACCGGCAACATTGAAAACCCAGAACTTATTGGTCGTTATGATCCGACCATAGATATCACCGCCATCATGCAAACCTATTGCCAGACAAAAGTCACTGAGCTAAAAAATCTTTCGGGTTTTATCTTAAAAAGCCGCTCACCCAGTTGCGGCCTGAACAGCACCCCGGTTTATATCGATGGGCGCTGTGTAAGTGAAACCGGTCGTGGTATTTTTGCAAAAAAATTGTGTGAAACTTATCCAGAATTACCCGTCATTGAAGACAGCGAACTGGATAATAAAAAATTGCTGGATAAATTTATCCAGCAATTTTTACATCATTCAGGTGGAAAAGAATAACGGCTACGTCTTATTTAACGTACTGCTCTCTATTTTTGCCCGTCAAAGCTTTCAAAAAACTGACGACATCATTTACCTGCTGATCGGTAAGCTCTTCATCCAGTTGCAGCTTGCCCATTTTGCGCACGGCCTTATCCAGTGTTTCAATTTTTCCATCATGGAAATACGGTGCGGTTAAGGCAATATTACGCAGTTGCGCCACCTTGAAGAACATGCGATCAGCTTCATCTTTTGTCACCAAAAACATTCCCTGATCAGCCTGGTTTTCATAAGGGTTTTCCTTACCGAGTGGCTCATAAGTTTCACCACCCAGCAATATTCCATCATGGCATGACTGGCAATCAAGCTTCATAAAAGTTTTTAAACCACGTTTTTCAGTGATACTTAATGCAGCAACATCACCTTTCATAAAATCATCAAAACGGCTCGGTGTTATTAAGGTACGCTCAAAAGCGGCAATGGCCTCGGCTATATTCTGGTAGGTTATGGCCGGCTTATCACCGGGGAAGGCTTTTGCGAAAGTAGTCTGATATTCAGCAATACCCTGTATTTTTTTCTCCACTGTTTTTTCGTCGGGCATACCCATTTCAATCGGGTTAAGAATAGGTCCTTTTGCCTGCTCAACCAAATCTTCTGCTCGACCATCCCAAAATTGACTATCCTGCCAACCGGCATTTAATACTGTCGGGCTGTTACGTGTTCCCTGCTCACCTCTTGCACCGGGCGAAGTGGGTAGATTATCAACCCCGGCAAAACCTTTGTCCAGGATGTGGCAGGATGCACAGGACTGCGTATCATTTATCGACAAGCGTTTTTCAAAAAAAAGTTTTTTTCCTAGTGCAATACGCTCTGCTGTGTCATTCTCCGACCCTGGCATAGCTTCCGGCAAAGGTGAGAAAATACGGTTTGCGCGAGATACCAGTAAATCATCAGCAAACACATTGGCATTCACTAGCAAAAAACTTGCCGTTATCAGCCAGAAAATATTTTTAACTCTCATCATTCTTGCTCCTCTCTCCATCAATATTTCATTTCTCGACAGACTTTTTAATACTATCGAGATAAACATGAATAGATTGATTATTTGTTCAACGGGTGACTTTTATCTTTGAATCATTTTAACGAATTAAACAGGACAATCATATGACATTTATCACAGGTACTTTTTTATAAACTTCAACTACACTCTAATACGCTAAACGTAATATATTATATTAGTGTGTTGTATCACCAAACAATTCATAGTACAAAACATAAAATAATTGAAAGTAAAAAATTATATTATGAGTTACTGCATATTACTGACAGACAGGACGGAAATTAACGCATGACCAAACCCACAATCTATCTGCTTGATGATGAAGAAGCACTGGTAGAACTGCATAGCGAAATGGCTGACCTGGCTGGATTTAGTGCCCGTGGTTATACTCGTGCCAGCCAGTTGTTTGAGCAGGTAACTGAGTTTGAAGCCGATTCGATTATGATGCTGGATCTGCATATGCCAGAAATGGATGGTATAGAAGTGATGCGACGTCTGGCACAAATGCAAAATACACCCGCATTAATCCTGCTTAGCGGGCATGACACCGGCGTGCTGCATTCTGCTGAAAAACTATGTAAAGCCCATGGTCTTGAGGTTATCGGCTGCTTTAGAAAACCCCTGTCACTTGATACTTTATTACAACTATTTGATCAACATAGTCCAAATATCACAAACCCAGATATCAGAAATCAAAAACCTGACAGTTCTCACTCAGCCAAAGCTGAGATTGCAATATTAAACGTACAACAAGCTATTCAAGGCGAACAATTGATCCTGCACTTTCAACCTCAAATTGAAATAACAACAGGGTCAATGGTGGGAGTAGAGGCACTTGTACGCTGGCAACATCCTGAACAGGGAATAATCTATCCCGAGCACTTTTTACCTCTGGTAGAACAGAGCAGCATGATGAATGTGCTAACACGTTGGGTGCTAGAAAAAGCAGTAAAACAGGGGCAACTATGTCAGGGCGCGGGTTTCAGCATGGACGTGTCGGTTAATATGTCTGCACTCGACATCACCGGCCTGATGTTGCCTGAGCAACTTGCCGAACTTTTAGATGACAATAAACTGGATGCCACTCATCTTACCCTGGAAATAACCGAAAGCGCCTTAATGGGCAAGCTGGTTACTTCACTCGACATCCTTACTCGCCTGCGTCTAAAAGGCATCAACTTATCCATTGATGATTTTGGTACCGGTTACTCTTCGTTATCACAGCTGCATCGCATACCCTTTAGCGAGTTAAAAATAGACCGTAGTTTCGTCAGCAAGATGGGCGAAGATAATGAGGCAAGGGCAATTGTCAAAACCTGCATTATGCTTGGACATGAACTCAACATGCGAGTTGTGGCTGAAGGCGTAGAAACAGAGCAGCAACTCGAACTACTAAAACAGATGGGCTGCGATCTGGCGCAGGGTTATTTTATAGCAAAACCAATGTCAGGCAGTGAATTGATGAATTGGGCTAAAACAAGACAGGAAACGGCTGCGTGAAGACTGAAGAGCGCTAATTCACTGCTCTTAACTGTAGTAACACAGGTTTAATTTGACAAATGTATGTCAGATTTACTCATCAAGCGAATGACTGAGTTCGGTCATTTAGAGAAGTTGGCAGTTATCAGTTTGCAGTTAAAAACAAAATAACCTAAAAGCCGCAGGCTGTGTAGCACAAACTATGGTTTTGCTTTTACTGCCGACTGATAACTGCCGACTGCCAACTTCTCTTTTGTGTCGAAATCAGTCATTCCATATCTGACACTATCTATCAGATAAAATATAAACTCATGTACCTTAACCCAACCATTAAGCAGCATGCGCTCTATCCAGCAACTCCCTTATTCGATGCAGCAGTATTTTAGAACCATAGGGTTTCAGCAATCGTTGCTGATGCAATTTTTCATCAAACTTGCGCTCATGGCGCAGGTTACTAAAACCACTCGCCATCTGTATTATTATATCGGGGTAATTCTTTTTCACTGTGGATGCCAGCTCGTATCCACCCATGCCCGGCATGACGACATCACTGAACAGTAAATCAACGGTCTCATTTTCCAGTATGTCTAATGCTTTCTCACCGCTTTGTGCGCACAGCACTTTGTAGCCATGTTTAGTAAGAAAATCTTTTGCCAGACCACATAACTCACCTTCATCATCCACAACTAAAATAGTTTCATCGCCTGAATAATCCCACGATGTGTCCGCCGTTTTCACTACCGGCTCATCAGTAGCCGAAGATAAACAACGCGGTAGATAAATCACCATCTGTGTTCCCTGTTCAGGTTTTGAATACACCTGAATTGCACCACCAGACTGTTGTGCAAAACCATAAACCTGACTTAAACCCAGACCAGTGCCACTGTCACCTTTGGTAGTAAAAAAGGGATCAAATGCTTTTTGTTGTGTTGTTTCATCCATACCAACACCCGTATCCACAAAGGATAGTTTTACATAATCACCCGGTTTTATATTCAACTGGCCGCCATCTTCTGCCGTCAGGCTGACGTTTTTTGTTGTTATGGTGAAGACACCGGTATCAGTAATGGCATGCATGGCATTATTGCTGATATTCAGGATGGCATCTTGCAGCGCAGATCGGTCCAGACATACATTCCATAAATCCACTTCCAGCTCATAAGCTAACCTAATACGGTCACCCAGTGACCTCTCCAGCATATGCTGGTCATCTCTTAACAACTGGTTGATGTCTGTTTCTGCTGTAGAGTCACTTTCATTATTTGTAAAGGCAAGCAATTTTGCGGTGAGTTTCTTTGCCCCTTCAGCAACACTATAAATTTGCTGCACATATTTGTTTAATTTGTCATCAACGGATAACTTATTTTGTAACAGCTCCGCAGAATTCTTGATCGCACCGAGCATGTTATTAAAATCATGCACCATGCTACCGGTGAGCTTTCCTAATGCATCCATCTTCTGGGTACGCATCAACAAATCATTCATCGCCTTCTGCTCGGTAATGTCTTTATCAACACCCCGATAACCGGTTAGCTGGCCACTGGCATCAAAAACGGGCACAGCATTTGTTCTCAAATAGATATATTTCCCGTTTTTATGAATACCCAGATTATCCAGATCTGTAATTTTGCCCTGTTTCTTTACAATTTCCGCAAACAATTGGGCAACGCGTTTGCTTTCTTCTGCCGGCATTAAATCAAAAGGTGTGCGACCAATAATTTCATCCGGATAATAACCCATGATATCAACAACATTTTCACTGGCATAGGTATAACGACCTGATGAGTCCACCTCCCAAATCCAGTCACCCCCGCAAAAAGCGATATCCTGTAACCGTGTTTCAGTTTCACTTAGCGACCGGTTAATAACCAGTTGCTTATTATATAAAGCCATCAAACGTTTTTGATAAAGATATAAAACAAAACCGAAAACCGTTGCTGTAATCAGAATCAATAAAATGAGCAATAACTGAATGAGATTAAACTGCTCAAGATCATCTTTGCTGAATGACTTCAATTTTTTAATAACTTTATCTATTTGCTTCAGAAGATCAACAAAGGCAGCATCATATATCTGGTCAATTTCACTGCCCGCTCCGGCGTACTCTATTGAATTAAAACGCTCCAGCGTAATATTACGAAATTGAGCCAGCTTGTTTTTTATATGGTTAATATCCTGTCGAATTTGAAAAAAATCAACAGAGCCAACATTAATCAGCGGATCACGACTGCATTTAAGTATTTCATCAAGATGGTGGCTGGCTTTATCATGGAATAACCAGACTGTTTCTATCGATTCATGCAGATCACCCGAGATAACTTCTTCGAGCCAAAGATGGGCGGTTGCTATTTCAAGTTTAACTTCAATTGAATTGGCCACTAGCGTCGAATACTGCGACACCATACGATTGGTATACAAAATAGAGATAACAGAAAGTAAAACCAGCAGTAAGGTAATCCCTGCCACCGTAACCGCCAACAATCGATTCGACAATGTTTTTAATTGAAACATTTCAACGCAATTCCTGTTAAACGCACTGTATTAGCACGTGTTTGTACGCAACTATTTTTTCGATAACATAAGGTTAACCTCATCAATCCATATGAACTCTACTAATGCTGAAACCTGCGAAAACACCGACAGTCTTGCTCAGCAAAAAATAAAGGGGCGTAGACGGATATTAATCACCATCAAGCCGCCATTCAATGACATATATCAAACTTTCTCTACTGGAAACGGGTAAAACTCAGTGATAGCTAAGTTCTCATGCTATATTTATGTAGTACTCTAATATGAAATTCGACAACGTAGAAGAACTATAATACAAGGAATCCTCTCCCAATATGAACAAGGATCAGCCAACTTTTCCCCTACGTTTTTATCCAGCAATACTCGTTATCTTTAGCAGCTTATGGCTAAGCGCCTGTGATAACAAGCCACCGTTGCAAAGCATTTCTATGGGCGCGCCCCAGTCCACGCAGGCTTCACTCATCTGGCTGACTGATGATCTTGGATTCTTCGAGGAACAGGGCATCCAACTGGATCTACACGCCCACCCCAGTGGCAAGCGGGCGCTGGCAGCGATGCTGAGAGGTGAAGTAAAGCTGGCCGTCACTGCGGAAACACCTTTTGTTATCGCCAGTTTCAAACGTGATGATCTACGCCTGTATGCCAGCATGGGGCAAAGCGATAATGAACTCCGTATACTGGCACGCCGTGACCACGGCATCAATCAACCGGCAGACCTTCGTGGCAAGACCATCGCTACCCAGCAAGGTTCAGCTGTACATTTTTTTCTGAGCAGTTTCCTGCTTTATTATCAGCTGGACTCGACCAGCACCAGTACTCGCTTCATGAAGGCAGAAGACTTGCCTGCAGCACTGACTAAAGGTGATATCGATGCCTTTTCAATGCGCGAACCCTACCTCTCTCAGGCAAAAAAACTAATCGGTATTGATAAACTTGTAGAATTCAGCGTGCCGGGGCTTTATACCAAATCTTATAATTTAGTGGGTACGGCAGACTTCGATAACAACCATCCCGGCGTTATACGGAAAATTCTGTTTGCACTGAACAAAGGGGCGAATTATGCAGATAAGAACCCTGACAAAGCTCTGCAAATAATTTCCAGAAAACTCCAGTTACCACAGGTAACTGTCGCCTCATTATTGTCAGATATGCGCTTGTCGGTTACCCTTAATCAGGGGCTTTTGATTACCCTTCAGGAAGAAGCGCAGTGGGCTGTAACCACTGGTTTGATCAAACCAGATAAGCAGAGCGACACCCAGATACCGGATTTTCTAACACGAATCAACTCTACGCCACTCGAGGAAGCTATACCTTATGCAGTCGGACTGATAGGAATTAAACCCAGATGATGATTCGCTCAAAACTCAAACTGCTGACTGCAGGTGCTGTCTTCGTCGTCGTTCTAACCGCAATCGTCACCTGGCTAGAACATCTAACCATACAAAAACAGAACCACCGAGAAGATGCCGTAGAACAGTTGCAAACAGAAGCAGTAAATCTAAATATTATCACTATCGATCTATTGCACGATGCCCAGATCCGCATTCAATCCAAACAGTGGCTAATCATCTATAATAATCTGGGCAAAAAAATCACTGACTCGCCATTGCATGAGCAAACGACTTATCCCATTCTAAAAAAACAGCACCAAAAAATTGGCCAACGATTTAATACCTATATACAGGCCCATGAAAATTGCCAACAGAAAAAAGTCACGAAAAAGTCCGCTGTTTATACAACTAACTCCTGCCATGAACTACAGCGCCGCCTGGGTAACCAGATACGACTGGCGCAACAGGATTTACTGGTCGAAATTCACAAGATTCATCAGCGTCTAGGGGCTCAATCACGCCGGCAGGATTTTATTGGCGGCATGCTGTTGCTGGCACTGCCCCTGCTTATGCTGATATTTATAGCTGTACTGGTTCTGCCGGTAACACGGTCGCTAAATACGGGGTTGACTCGCTTGCTGAAGGCCAGTGAACGATTTAGCCGGGGTGACTTCGGCTACAGGCTGGACGTTGATGGCCACGATGAAATGGCTATACTGGCCACTACCTACAATACTATGGCACAGCGTCGCGAAGAAGCAGAAAAATTATTGCGGAAAACAGAAAAAAACCTTAGCCATTCTCAGAAGATGGACGCTATCGGCCAACTCACCGGCGGCATTGCCCACGACTTTAATAATCTCCTATGCATTATTCAGGGCAACCTGGAGTTACTTGAACGCCAGACTGCAGGTGACGACAAAGCGCATAAAAGGATTGAAAACATCCAGAATTCCACTCAACGCGCTGCTGATCTAACCAGCCAGTTACTGGGTTTTTCACGCCGTCAGGCCGAGCACGTAACCGTAACCAATATCAACCAGATTATCCAGGAAATGGAAAATCTGATATCCCGCTCGGTCACGCCACAGGTGGAGGTGCAACTCCATTTTGCCGAGAATCTCTGGCTGACAGCTATTGATACTGGAGATTTTCAGGATACGCTTATCAACCTGGTTCTAAATGCCCGTGATGCCATGAGCGGGCGCGGTCAGCTCACACTTGAAACACAAAATTGCTATCTGGATGCCGCCTACTGCTCACTCAACCCCGGCGCAAATCCTGGTGAATACGTGCAACTGGCGGTAAGCGACAACGGTGAAGGCATGTCAGGCGAGCGACAGAATCGCATCTTCGAGCCTTTTTTCACAACAAAAGCACAAGGTAAAGGCACGGGGCTGGGGCTAGCCATGGTGTTTGGTTTTATTAAACGCTGCAAAGGCCACATCAAGGTATATTCCGAGCCGAACATCGGCACCACCTTTAGAATCTACCTGCCAAAAGCAGAGGCTGAAAATCTGCCAGATAAACAAACTAAAATACAAACCGGGAAACTACCCCGTGGTATCGAAACCCTGCTGGCTGTTGACGACGAAGCTGACCTGCTGGAACTGGCCAAAGAGTCACTGCAAGAACAGGGCTATCGAGTTATAACTGCTACAAATGGTAATCAGGCACTGGAGAAACTGACCGAAGAGCCTTCTATCAAGCTTCTGTTCAGCGATATTGTGATGCCAGGCGGCATAAACGGTTATGAACTGGCCGAACAGGCTACCAGGCAGTATCCAGAACTCAAGGTTCTACTTACTTCAGGCTATACAGAAAAGTCCGTTGCCCACAATGGACAGGCACGTTTTAACGCCAACCTGCTCAGCAAACCATACAGTCAGGCGGAACTGATACAACAGGTGCGTGCATTGCTGGACGAGCCAGTTTAATAAAACCTGCGCAGTATTGAACTTTCAAATTAAATTACAGGCATATTATTAACCCGGCGGCAATATATATCGTCAGTACCGACCGTGTTCCTTCATGATGTAGTTATTCATTTCGACAAATTGCCGGTTCATTTTCAAGAGTGTCTGATGAACAGAGCGCACAATCATCTTCATCATTTTGTAAACCAGTTGAGGATGTTCATCAACCATGCCTTCAAGTGCATCACGATGCAATGTAAGCACATGCGAATCCCGGCTTGCACACAGTGTCGCCGAATGACTATTACCATCGATAAACCCCATCGCACCCGCAATATCACCAGGCTTCAGATGATGTAAAGTAACATGCTGATCACCACCCGCGTCACGCGTTGCCATGATGTCACCATCAATAACGATGTATAACGCATCATCCTGTTCACCTTCACGCAACAGAATGTCACCCGCAGCAAGTTTTTGTAACTGAAACACGGCCGCAAGCACCTTACACTCTTTCTCATTAATATTTTCACTTAGCAAAGTTGCGCAAGTGGTAATCTTTTGCTGGACGTCGTTCATAATCATTCTCTCATGTTTTATTAAACGCTACATTTATAAGCATGCAGATAGTAGATGCGAGAGCATTGATTAGAGTCAAAAAATCAGAAGAAAATAAAATACTTTAGACGACACGTCTTAGTGATAACGGGACTTTGATTTAACGTAGCACTCTCTGCCTATGTACCACCAATGATTTTAAACCTAAATTAATCAATTAAATCTACTGCAGCTGCCTAATGCACTGGATATTAATGCCTTTCATAAAAAAATAGCCTATGAGGGCTTTGTTTTGAATGTAAGTGGGGCTATTATTTAAAAATAATGTTATTTAATTCTGATATAGCGTTGAGGGACTAATATCAATCGTACTGAATGTATTAATTCATACGGCTGATTTTTGTTGTAATACCTCGCTATTAGCACATAAGCAAATGAAATAGCAGCGCTCCTGAAATAATGATAGGCAGGACATACAACATGGATAAAAACTTCACCCACAAAGGCACGAAAATAAACCCCTCTGGTAAAAGGATGGAGGAAACTGCAACAGTCGAGCCACTACATAATCGCCGCGTTCAAGATGGCATATCCTCAAAAAGCCATGCTCGAAAAATGAACCTGAACCGTAGGCGTCCAGATAGTGAGCGCCGGGGAGACGGTGACCATAATTACAATGGCCCGTCTCGCAGATATACTATTGACAGAAGGCTGACCACCAGAGACCGCAGGATGGCAGCCTGAATTATTGGGGTTTACCACAAATAATTATCACTCAGCCAACACTCCTGCGTTACAACTCGCCCGATTCATCCACTTCTGAAATCCAATAGATACCCTTGCCAGCGAACGATATATTTGAACCACGAAGCTCATCCAGTAAATTCTTAGCCCGTACGTCCTCCAGCAATACATCAACGCGCACTTTAGGCACATACCCTACTACTTTATCTCGCGCCGATAAAAAAACATCCTGTTTTAGCTGTGAACTGTGCTCCTCAATATGACTAAACACAAAACTGTCCAGTTTCAAACTACGCAAACAGTCAGCCAGTTCCTGCTGCAGTGATGTATGCACTACGATGGATAATTTTTTCATGCTGAAACTTCCTCTTCTTTCTCTACTATGCTTTTATTTAGTACCCGCCTTTCCAGGGCTTCTTCTACCCAGGCATACAGTGCTGGCAGTAAAATTAATGTCAGAATGGTTGAGGTAAACAGACCGCCAATCACCACGACCGCCAGTGGTTGCTGCAGTTCAGAGCCTGGGCCGGTCGCGGTCAGCAGCGGCAACAAACCAAAACTGGCTATCATGGCGGTCATCAATACCGGCCTTAATCGTCGCTCTGCCCCTTGCTTTACCGATTGCTGAATACTCAGACCGCTTTGTCTAAGCTGGTTGAAGTAACTCACCATGACCACGCCGTTAAGTACCGCCACACCAAACAGGGTAATAAAACCTACCGATGCCGGCACCGATAGATAAAGCCCGGAATAATACAGGCTGATAACACCGCCAATCATGGCAAACGGGATATTCAGAATAATGATGCCTGCCTGTAACAGTGAGCGGAAGGTGGTAAATAACATAAAGAAAATCAGCACGATGGCGACAGGCACTACCAGCGCCAATCGGTTTGATGCACGCTGCTGATTTTCAAACTGGCCACCAAAGGTCACGTAATAGCCCGTTGGCAGCGTCACTTTTTCTTCTAGATTACGAGACACCTCATCGACAAAACCGACCACATCGCGGCCCTCGACATTTGACTGGATGACCACCAGCCGTTTGGCCGATTCTCGAATAATCTGCACCGGCCCATCCACTACCGATACTTCGGCCAGATGACCCAACGACACTTTGGTGCCATTGGGTAGACTCACCAGCATCTTTTTGATGGCTTCGGGCGAGCTGCGATCCTCCTGCTGATAGCGCAGCAGGATGCCAACACGACGATTATTCTCCAGCAATTCGGTAACCACCCGACCACCAACTGCAATTTCCACCAGCTGGTTAATGTCTTCAACATGGATGCCGTAACCGGAGATCACATCCTGATGGATGTCAATCTGTAAATATTTCTGCCCTGAAATATCGGCACGAAATACGTCGACAGCACCCGGTACATTATTCACCAGCGCTTCAATTTCGATGGCTTTTTGCTCCAGCACGGTGAGATCATCGCCATAGAGTTTGATGGCCATCGCAGAGCGCACACCGGTTAGCATTTCTGATACCCGCATATCAATGGGCTGGCTAAAGGCATAATCCACATTATCGAACCGGGACAGTTTTTCACGCAAATTTTGCTGGAATTGCTGTAATGAAATAGTCCATTGTTCGCGTGGCTTTGTCACCAGAAAATTATCGGTCTGGTGCAAACCCATGGGATCCATGCGTAATTCGTCAGCGCCGGTTCGTGAGGTTACACCAATCACTTCCGGCAATTCCATCATAGCCCGTTGAATAGGCGCGTCCATTGCCAGTGATTTTTCCAGGGTAATACTGGGGTCTTTTTCTAGCAGGATAACCGTACTGCCCTCATCCATGACTGGCATAAACTCTTTACCAATATGCGGAAACAGGCTGGCGGTTGCAAACAGTGCCAGCAGCGCTAAACCGACTGCTATTTTTCGATAACGTAATGCCCAGTTCATCACCGGTAAATAAATGAATTTCAGCAGCCGCATCAAATGACCATCCGTCTCCTTCACTTGTTCCTCAGAGTCTTTTTGCACATGCAATTTCATAAAGAAACTGGCCAACACCGGAATCACGGTTAATGACATGACCAGGGAACCAATCAGGGCAAAAGTAATGGTGATGGCCAACGGTGAAAACATTTTGCCTTCCAGCCCGGTGAGACTAAACAGCGGCAGAAATACCGCCACAATAATCAGAATACCGGAAATAACGGGGGTCGACACTTCCAGTACCGCACGATAAACCAGATGCAGTTTATTAACCCCGGCTGGCGCTTTGCTGAAATGGGTGTGGATATTTTCTACCACCACCACGGCAGCATCCACCAGAATGCCGATGGCAATGGCCAGCCCGCCCAGTGACATCAGGTTGGCCGAGACATTAAACTGCTTCATCATGATGAAAGTAAATAATACGGTTAACGGCAAAATCAATGCCACCGTTAACGCACTGCGGATGTCACCCAGCATAATAATCAACACCAGTAACACCAGTATCACTGCTTCAGCCAGTGCTTTTTCCACCGTCCATACGGCTTTGGTAATCAGCTCGGTTCGATCATAAAAGGCTTCGATGCTAATACCTTCAGGTAAAATTGTTTTTAATGACTGCAGTGCTTCTTTGACCCCGGCGACCGTCTGCAAACTGTTTGCACCTTTGCGTAATAAAACCAGCCCGGTGACAACTTCACCTTCACCATCAGCAGTCACTGCGCCATAACGGGTCATGCTACCAATTCGCACTTCAGCGACATCGCGTATGTGTATCGGTTCACCATAACGTGTGCGTACCGGTATATTTTTGATGTCGTTGATGTCGTTTAATTTGCCAACAGTACGCACCAGTAAGACTTCATTGTTACGGTTGATGCGATCACCGCCCGCATTACGGTTACTGGCCTGCAGTGCATGCTCGATTTCATCGATACTAATACCGTGTTTCACCAGGGTTTCTGGTTTGATCACCACTTCATAGCTACGCACTTCACCGCCCAGTGAATTGACATCGGCCACGCCTTCCACTTTGCGCAAATGCGGACGGATAACCCAGTCCTGCAAGCTGCGTAATTCCTGATTACTGTAGTTATTACTGCCACTATCGCCGATAATGCGATACATAAATATCTCACCCAGTGGCGTGGTAATGGGCGCAAGGCCGCCTTCAATATCGGCCGGCAACGCATCCCACACCTGGTTAAGTCGCTCGTTAACAAGGTTACGCGCCAGGTAAATATCCATGTCATCTTCAAAGTCGACAACGATCACACTTAGTGCGTATTTGGTTGTTGACCGGAGCACGGTTTGTCCGGGAATGCCCTGCATTTCCATTTCTATCGGAAAGGTAATGCGCTGTTCAACTTCGCTGGGTGACATACCGGGAGCCTTGACAATAATCTGCACCTGCGGCGCAGAAATATCCGGAAAGGCATCTATCGGCAAGGTTTTAAACGACCATAAACCGGCGGCAGAAATGCCCAGCGTGACTAACACAACCATCAGTCGCTGAATAAGTGAAAAACGTAAAATAGCAGCAATCATTTTATACCCCTCCTTTAAGCAGACTAACGCTCTGCGTATCGGCATCCGTTATCATCTGTCCAGCAAACAACTTAACCTCCGCCAGCTCCACCCATGCCTGATAGAGTAATTGCAGATAATTTAAGCGCGCTGCAAAATAGGTATTATTCGCATCCACCAGCGACAATATATTTAATTCACCACTGCTAAACCCCCTGTTGGTTAAGTCGAGCATTTTCTGCGCGGGTTTAAGCACTTTTTGTTTGTAATCTCTGGCCTGCATAACCACATGGTTTAAATGTGTAAAACTTTTATGTAAATTAATTTTCAGTTCACGCTTCAGCAACGCCAGCTCTATACCTTGCTGGCTCGCTTTATAGGTGGCTTTACTTGCCGCTGTGTTTTTACGGTCACCGATAGGAATCTGCATATTGAACATGATGGCGTAAACATCATCACGGCCGTTAGGAAACGTATCACGTGACCAGCTCAGGCCGATAGACGGATCAACTAACTGGCTATTCCTGGCTACGTCAATTTGATGTTTTGCCGCCAGTACCTGCTGTTGCTGACTGGACAGCTGCACATGATGTTCCTGCAATACCGACAACTGTTTAATATCGGGCATCTCAACTAGCGGTTGCAGTTCGGAAACCGTGGTCACGTTATCAACTTCTATACCCAGCAACTTAACAAATTCGCTCAGTGATTCATTGTATTTCCCTTCGGCGCTACTCGCTGCCTGGTCAGCCTCTTCACGAATAATCGTCATCCGCATTTTTTCCAGTGGCGTCAAATATCGCACCACAACAGCCTTGGTGTTTTTCTCAGTTTGATTGATGAGTTTATCGGCCAGTTGCAACTGTTGTTCTGCCAATGCTAATTCTGCCGAAGCCAGTTGTAACTGAAAAAAAACTTTTGACACCCGGTTCTGCACCTGCAGAGACTGATACAAACGCGAAAAGCGAGCGGCTTTCAAACTGGCCTCAGCCGCTGAGGCCTGATACTTTATACGTGATATCGGGATAGGTTGACTGATGGTGATGTCCGTCAAATCATAACCACCGGTTGCATCATCCTGCCCCAGTTTGTTATCAATGCGAAACGCTATACTGGGTTCGGGCCACAGGCTGGACAGGTTGATGTCTGTCTGGCGTACATCAATTTCAGCCATTGATTTTTTTAATTCCGGTGATGCAGACATCGCCTGCTGAACACTGGCTTGCAAAGTCCATTGTTGCCCAGTCGACTGTACCACTGACTGTGCAATGGACTGAGAAGTTGGCAGCATTAGTGCCACAATTAAACCATAATTAATTTTTAGTAGTACATTTTTTATGCCAGTCTGAATACACCAGCTTCTTATAAATAAGTTTCTAATAAACATCTTGAAAACTCCAAACAGAGAACGGCTACTTAGCTATTAAGCTTTATGCAACAAGTTCCACAACAACACATCAGCAGATAAAACTGCTAACAGTAAAAAACTATCGGGTTGGTTTTGGCGTTTATTGGGGCGGCGCGCGCAGGTGTGGTGTGCCATAAAAAGGCACGGCAGGTAACAGATTGTGGCTTTCTCGCCATCGACCGATAAAGGTTCGGCAAAGAACGGCCACCATAACCGTAAATAACAGGAATACTGCCAGCAAACTGACAAAGATTTGTTTTACCTGTAATGCGGTGTCCGGACTAACTGAGATTTCATCATTGCTTCCTTCTGGTTTAAGGCTATCAGCCAACGAACTAATATCAACAGCAAAACCATGTCCTACTGTTGCTGCCGTTTCCTGTGTGTGGATATGCAATTCGACGGAAGTCAAAAACAGCAATGCAGTGACCATATAGATGATCAGCATTTTAGTGGATCGCTGTTTTTTACTTATTTGCATATGAAAATATTTTACACTTTAAATTAAGGTTCGGCTGATCCATATTACTTTCCACGTTTTCCAGGTTGAGTATTCATGCCTCTGCGTCCCTGCCTTGAGTAACCACCCCGCCCTGATCCAGGCATCTGTTTTTGTGACTTATTGCCACCAGAGTGCTGCACAGACGTTGGTACTTGTTGACCACGAGGCATCGCCATTGGTTCAATCACCTGCTCAAGTTTAAGTTGCCCAGTCGCTGTTTTCTGTAGTTGTAAAATGCGGGTTCCCGAGCGGTCTGTAGATGCAGTTTTAGCTTCTTTCTTAATGCTTAAAACCTGTGTCCTACCTTCTACCTGGAAAACGGCTTTGTCATTCTTCACATGCAACTGAACTAACCAGTGTGTGGTTTTTTCCTTAAACGGTAACTCAGTATGCGTGCGCAATAAAATCGATTTACCCCCAGCAGGAGTCACTCGAGTAGATACAATGGTGTTGTCATTTACACGGAAACCAGAGACGGCTACCGAGTCTCCAACTAAAGGTAACTGTTTTTTATTTACAGGTTGAATAACCGTTTGCCCTTGAACAGTAAAACTAAAGGCTTGCGGATCAATGGATTCAACTTTGCCAATGACTTCATGTCGCAGGTTAATTATCTGTGCCTGAGTATGTTTATTAAGGTCTGTGGTAAGCACTTCAACCACATCGCCTATTTCCAGTTGTTGATAGCCAGCCGTGCCACCATTAATAGTAAAAGCGGTTTCACTGTCGTATTCGATTTCAGTACCGTTTACAAAAATGCTGCCATAACCGGTTATTTCACCCCGAATACCAGTACCACCCAAACCTCTATCGCCGCCACTACTGGCGCTGTTATTAACATTAGCCAGCAGGCCGGTACCACCCAGACCACTATCATCATCTTCGCCACTGGCAACCCACTGGTTCGACTGGCTTGTTGTACAGGCAGTCATACTGATAACCAGCAGCAGAATAATTATTCGATAAAAGTTGTTCATTGTTCAACTTCCTTAGCAGGATCAACAGACGCATTAAGTGGAGTCTGATACCAGTAAACACCCAGGCGCATTCGATATGCTGCATCTGCTTTATTTTTATCTGCGTCGTAAAACTTGATAGCCTGTTTGTTTACATGCAACAACAATTCATTACCTTTTTTACTGGCAATGGCATTTAATTTATTCACTGAGTCTTCGGTTAAGGAAGCGTAATAAACACTGCGCTCCAGCATCGGTTCATTTTCAGCCAATATGTTATTAACACAACTTGCAAGATGGTCATGCACATGATGACCAAGGTAATACGCCATCTCGGTAAATTCTTTGTTGGTGACAAAGGCGGATTTATTGAGAACCACGTAATCACCTTTCAAACGTACGATATTAAGGCGCAACCATTCTTCGAGAATAACTTTTGGTCTGACATCCTTGTTGACACTGGATACCAGCTGCTCAAATCCGGCGACATTATTTTTCCCGCTTTTTTGTAATGCTCTGGATCGGTTTTTGTCATCCAGAAATTCTGCCACACTGCTCCATCTCGCCACAATTTCTGCGCTCAGTGAAGCCGAACTTGTGATTGCTGAACTTTCCTGTTCGGCCTGCTGACGTAGTCGTTTAATGTCTTTTCGGTGCACACCGGTGAGCACAAAAATGCGGCTGTCACTGGGTTTTTTATCATCCAGTGAAAAATGTTGCGCAGCAACGTCCACATAAAGGCTTTTCATTAATTCACGAAACTGGGGAAAGGTCATGCCTTTTTCAATTAACAACCGTATTAATGGCCGACAAAGCATGGATACCGCTTTCACCAGCGCTGCCTGTGTCTTGTTGTATCCACTTTGCTTCATAAATTTTTTTTGTTGTTTTCTGCTTTTAATCATAACATCGTCAATTCGTTACTTTGATGACTTAGATCAACCTTTCTGGGCATTATACCTTGACGTGGGAAAAATTACCACATAATATAATTGCACGTGGGAATTATTCCCACACTAGCAAACTATAGAGTGATTTATGAAAACTTCCAATCTACAAAACAAAGCAGTAAAACCAGACAGCCCCAATCAGCAACCAGACAAACTCAGACTCGCCATTGCACTTTGCTTAAGTGGTGTACTGGTTATGAGTGTGAGCGCATGTAATGATGAGACGGTAAACGAAATAACAGATGCGTTAGCTGAAAACGCAGAAGCCCTGTCAATAAGCAACACTACCGATGCAGAAGCTCTGTTAATAAGTAACCCTGCCGACCTGGCACAACAGCAGACAGCGCATAAACACCACGGACATTTTGGTTATCGTCAGCCAGGTTATGTCAATCAGGACGCTTACATCAGCGAGAATATTTTTGGTGTTGACAACCTGGCCTACTACGGCGACTGGGATTCAAACCGGGTTTATATTATTGATGTCGACAATATGACTTTGCTTACTAGCGTTGAAGGCACCGGTGATGGCCCCTATGGTATTGATCAGCAGGGTGCAAACAAAGCCTATGCACTCACACGCAGAACCGAATCGTTAACTGTGGTTGATAACTATACGCTGGATAATAAGGGCTTAATTGAATTACAGCACAAGCCACGTTCAACCAACTTTAATGCCAATACCTTACTGTCTCTGGTTTCCGGTGGTGATAAAGCCATGACTAGCATCATTCGTACCGATATGGATAAGGTTACCAAGGTGGTTGGTGAAAATGTATTAACCACACCACATGATTTTGGCGGCTCTTTGTCTACCGGTCATCCATTGTGGATCAGTGATCATCATTTCTTCATGCTGGATCGTGCATCACGTCAGATACAATTGTGGAATCGAGAGGGAACCATGCTGTCCGTCCTGCATACACCGACCTCCATCCATCATATTTTTCAGCCTCCGGCTTCAACCATGGCAGCGGGCGAACAAAATGTATTTTATGCAGTGATTGAAGGCAATCAGGGTGAACAGGTTTCACCCGGCCTCATCCGCTTTAGTATTAACCGAAATGCATTAGAGCAAACCGCACAGGTCAATCTACATGATTATGACCCGGTGAATCTGGATATCAATACCATGGGGGCACATCATGCTGATTTTCATCCGGACGGTGAGTTTATCTATATCGGCTCAGCGGAAGGCCATACTTTTGTCATCAATAAAAACACCATGGGCATCGAAGCCATGATTGATACCGGTGCGGGTGCAGGCCATACCACTTTTCTACCGATGCGCAATCAGGCCATCATCACCAATCATAATGCGACCTATATGACGGTTATCGACACACTAAGCCATCAGTTCGTGAGAAATGTGGAGGTGGCTACTTCTGCTTCACCGGATTACAAGTCACAGGCACATACCTCAGGCGTGAGTCTTGATATGGAATATTTCTACAGTACTGCCAGCCATGACGGTGTATTTTTTAGAATTGATCTGGATACATGGCAAGTTGATAAAACCTATATTGGCGGTAACTTGCTGATGGGTAGCTTTATCTGGAATGGTGAAGGCGTGAATATGTAATCTATTTGAAACCCAATCAAAAAACAGATGGTTTAATGGCGGGATAAATAGTTGCACAATCCCGCCGTTAAATCGATAACCGGAAGCTTCTCCCATAACGAATAAATCTAAAGGCAAATAAAATGACAACTATCACACAATTATCCATTCCTGCTGCAGTATTGATATTGGCTACATCGACAGGATCTGCCTACGCAGAAGACATCGACACAACACAAACACATATTCAGGATCGTATTCGTATGCATGTAAACCTGCAAGCACCTGATAGTAATTTTGCACCAACGCTAAATCGCGAACAAACAATGGTGATAAATAAAAACCAGAACCAAAACCAGCATCAATATAGCTACATGAATAACAATTCAACAGAGCAATCTGGATCAGGCCAAGGTTCCATGAATCGTTACAACACAATGAATCGTACTATGCAAAATAGTGCTGTTTCTGGCTCTGGCAATTCAGGCTCGATGAATCGTCAGGGTGCGACCAACCGTTCTATGGGTGGTGGTCGTCGTCGTTAAACCACACTTATGAAGACCCTCTGGCTGATTCTATATTGCCAGAGGGTTGTTAATTGGAAGCAGTGGTATTTATAAGGAAACATCGACCCTGAAACAGGGCCTGAAATAGGGGGGCTATTTGATAACAGTCAACTCCACTCCAGCACATTTGGCGTAAACTTACAGTTGTTAAGCAATAAAGCTATCAACAATTGCGAAACGAAGGAGTTATAGATGGACAACAAACACGCTATGGAAAGAGATACGAGAAAATTAATATACGTTATTATTTCTTTATCAATATTGGTGCTCGTATTATTATTTGGTCCTGGATCATTAATATGAGTGGCTACAATTTTTATTTGTATTAGAGACCGTTTGTCCACGGGAGGTTCTGATTAAGTTAGTTAGTGCATGGCTCCGATTATTTGAACAAGGTTGCTCAGCTAACCATTCTATTATAACGGGCATAAAGAATTAAACTTTGATTTATGTCCTTCCATCTGGCCGACAACCAGTGTATAAAAACATACCTGTAATTGACCAAATGAGTAAAAAATGAACGATTTAACTTTCCAGATGTTACTGCACTGCCATTACACCGGCGACGAGAACAATATTGAGCAGTTACATGTTGAACATTTGGTTGCAAACAACTGGCAGAAGCTGTCCATCAATAACTCTAGCCCCGGTTTCGATACCTTTATGTATGCCATACTCACCTGCCAGCACATGTTCTTTAGAAATAATGCGGCAGAATACGACCTGGTAATGGAATCAAGCGAAGGATTAATAACAGTCATTACCAACGAACACAGAAGCATTCAAACACTGAATGTTGAATTCAAAGGCAAACTGAAAAAAGGCGAAGCGACTAAAGACAAAGTGGATTCGATTACAGCACGCATGGCGCTGTGTCCGGTTTCCATCAACCTGAAAGACATAACGAACAATCATATAAAGGCGAGTTTTGAAGCTGCCTGATAGGTTATACAGGCTGAATTTGCGATAGCAATAACGCAATCCAATAATCAACAATTTACCACAAATAATCGTCTGTTTACGCTGCGCCAAACCTGTAATCTCACGTTTTTTCTTAACTTGCTAGCACTATAGATAAAAAAACAAAATCACCTTGTATATCATCAATCACAGCCAAAAAGATAATAGCCACCTTTAAACTCACTAATGGCATCACCATCAACAATAAGGGTTGTATGCCGACTTGGACCATCTATACATTCTTTGACTTTTAAAGTGTGTACTTCACCATCTGATGCGGTAAAAGACAATGTCTGTCCGGGCATAACATGACCTGCACGTATGGTTGAACGAATTTTAAACAAGCCGTCTCTTGTCTCAAATATTGATAACCCGTGTACTATGGTATTGGACATATTAAAATCACTTTTGAAAAATGTTCACATTCTGATTCATACAAAAATTGCGCCTTATTTCTTTGGCAAAAGCTTGGAGCGCATGAACAGGATGTTATGCAAACTCTGAGGAATACATGTTTTACATGAACGCGTAGGACGTTCGCCTCTCGCCAGCGCTGCTCTTAATTCCTGGTATTTAGCACCGTTCCAGATTTCTGAAAAGCTTTGTTCAGCTAAATTCCCCATTCGACCTTCATCTAAGGTCCAGGGCATAATAGGACAGGGCCTAATCCAGCCATCGGCACTAAGCCAGGTGCTAAACCATGGGAAATAACACGCCTTATTATTTGGTTGAAATTCAGCTATCGGCTGCATTTTATTCCAGAAAACATCAAAATCACGCCACCAGATATCCAGGTTAGTGAGAATGCCTTTTTCTTCGGCTCTTTTTTCTGTTTCCTTTAACACTTCAAGTAATGATTCTTTGGTCATATCGCCAGTTAACATGCCCTTACGATCTTCCATGTCAACATATTCAAGGTATTGGAAATAGATACCTTCCACACCTACTTCAGCGGCCAGATCAATAAGTCCGGGTGCCTGTTTGTAATTTAGAGCCTGCACCGCAAAATTAAACCTTATTCCCGGCACATCTTTTTTTAAGCCATCGCGTAAATGCACAATGTTTCTGACATTATCAATAATTTCATCAAAATAATCTTCACCGCGAATCGCTTTAAATGTTTCGCGATCGGTAGAATCGATGGAAACTTTTAACTGGCTTATTCCTGAATCAATAATTTCACGGTAACGTCCATCTATGCGAGTGAAATTTGTTGCGCAATTAATGATTGACCCTTTGCTTTTTGCATAACCAACTATGTCAAATATATCGGGATGCAGGAAAGGCTCACCTATTCCGGATACGTTAATATTTGTAGGGACTATTTCATCAATGACTTTTTTCCAGATTTTCTCATCAAGCAATTTTGCTTTATCTATAAAAATGTCACGTGAGCACGTGGTGCAGTTTAAGTTGCAGGCATCCGTTGACTCCATCTGAAGGTGAATAGGCAGATCCTTCACAATCTTCGGTCTGCGCAGTAAATTTAACAGCGTCTTTCCAAAACGCCATTGTTTAGCAAGACCCGTGGGTACTCTATCTGGTGCTGTTAATCCTGGTAACTTTATTGTGGCGGGTTTACTATCTTGAGCCGTGTTATCTATAAACTCGCCCTTCCAGCCTATAGGTCTTGCATTATTTGTTAATGAGCCCTGGCTGTATATTTGGTCTACAGGAATAGAGATAATATCCTGAGATTTCCTTGTCGATTTTTTGCTCATATATTTACTCATTAAATTTTTATGCAATAAAGATAGTAGTATAGTGTATCAACCAGGCAATTAAAGTTCTTTACTGGTTTTTACTAGCACACCGATAGGACGTAGCCACCTTGACCTTATGCAACAAATGTCTTTATTTAACCCGTTACGAAATTTTAGCGGAAGCGACTGATGAAATAATGGAATAATTATTGTAACTACTCAGCGTATTATCCAGGTAAGGATGCAGGTTATTGATTTTTCAGACTTCTGCAACAGGGATGTTGCAGTAGAGCGTACATGGACGTATTTACAGCGTCCTGAAAAATCAATAACCTGTGTCCTTTTCTCAAATTACGCTGAGTAGTTACTAATTATTTAACATTTAGTACTATAATCAATTTCTTATTGTACAAGTATATAGTTTTAAAAAAATCAATTAAGACCAATCACTACTGCTAAGTAAAAAATATTGCACAACATGCGGCTATCACCTGTCACCAAATTTATAACAATATCATGTAGCATAAAAAGCTATTTGTAACTACATACGTGAAAAACAAATACAAATTATTCCACCTTGCCGGCTATATTCTGCTCGCATTCATAATATATTTTGCCGTTGATTTTAAATCATTCATTGATAACCTGAACAAGATTAGCCTGTCTGCTGCTATTGTTCTTCTCATCCTCGCTACCGTTGACCGATTTACTATGGCCGCAAAATGGATGCATTTATGTTCCGCGCTAAATATGACAACGGGTTACCTTCAGTTTTTAAAAATTTATTATGTCACCACTTTTCTTGGTTATTCTCTACCCACAGTTATTGGTGGTGAGGTTTATAAGGCAGCCAGACTGTCCAGCTTCGAAAAAAGCCACGATGTACTAGCTTCCATGTTCGTGGAAAAAATTATTGGTGTTTTTTCAACAATTAGCTTTGCCTGGGCAGGTGTGCTTTATATCACGTTTAATCTGGGCAAAGAGAATTCAGCCACACTATTTTATATCCTGACTGGACTTACTGTTACCGCCATACTCGTTACATGGATTTCGTTACTCCCTGTTATGCAAGAAAAGGTTATTCTGCTACTGAGCAGGTTTAAAATAGGAAAGTACATTGAAAAATTAACCACAGCCTACTCAAGTTATAAAAACCAGCGGCGAATAATAATCTGGAATTTTTTAATTGCTATTTTTGAAACAGCCCTGGCACTGGCTATTAAATGTGGTGTTGCTATTACACTGAATGTAGACGTGCCGCTGCTTCTACTTATTGCCATTATTGCAATAACTGAATTTATTCGTCGTATTGCCATCATACTGGACGGCTGGGGACTGGCAACTGCATTACAAATATTTATGTATAGCCTTATTGGCATGACAGTCGAACAGGCTCTGCTTATTGCTTTATTAAGTCATGCGGTACATTTTACTGCCGCTTTGCCAGGGGGAGTTCTGATACTGACCGATCGCTGGGATAAAAATTCAGATAAAGCCTAATCCCTACATAAGAATAGTCATACCAGGATTTTTTGCTGGTAACGGCAAAGCAAGATGCGAATCCAAATAATAAACCTTTATTGTTCACCACGCATTTTTACAACCCTGGATGGTACACCGGCATTTATTGATTGTTCCGGAACTGATCGGGTAACTACCGCGCCAGCGGCAACTATACTGCCAGTACCAATTTGAACTCCACCGAGAACCGTCACATTAGCACCTAACCAAACATCAGATGCCAGGCACGCACCTGAGTCCCGTTTTTTCCCCTGTTGATTCATCGGAATATCCAGTCTATCAACGTTATAGTCGCCACCACCTACCAGACAACCTCCCGGACCAATCATGACATCTTCACCAATCGAAACCGGGCACTGATTCGTGGATTGTATGTTCGTCAGAGCACCAATCCCAGTTCGGGCACCAATGGACACCTCACCGTCCTTACAGGCTATCCTTACATTATTTGAAAGTATGACATCATCACTTAGAATCAACACTCGTTCACTCGCGACTGTACGTGCATCAAGTAGACAAAACTCACTTATAACGACATTGCGACCAAGGTGGATCCTTTTAGGATGTCTAAGGATAATATTCTGAGCAAACTGTACACCGCGACCACATGATCCGAAAAGCCTCGGCCAGAAAACTTTTCGCAGTATAAGTCCTAGCGCACCTGGAATAACGCCCAGGAACATGCACCACTCAAAATAAACCAGGGTCAATAAAGACCGCTCACCTACAATGACATCCTGATATTTCGCCAGAGCAGAGCCACTACTGGTTACTGCGGCATGACTTTTTTTGAATTTTTCTTCCACTTCTCACCTATAAATAGCCTTCACTTTTATACCACTTTGCCGTCAGACTCAAACCTTCATCCAGGCCGACTTTTGGCTGATAACCTAACTCTTTTTTCGCTTTGGAAATGTCAAATGCTCTATTTTGTCTGTACCAGTCAACACGACGCGGAAAAATGGGCGGGGTTATTTTGAACGGCTTGTATGCTTTTTCAAATACATGACCTGCAATAATCAATGGCCATATAGGATAATGTGGTATCTTTACATCCACATTAAGTGCCTTGCCTACGCGTTGCACCAGATTTTCAATGCTTACATATTCTTCGTCCGCAATCAGGTAAGTCTGGCCATCACCCTTGCCCGGTTCCATGGCAAGCATATGAGCGTCCACGAGGTTTTCAACATACAGCGGATGATACAAGGTTTTACCGCTACCAAACATGGGGAAGGAACCATTGTTAACGCGCTTAAAAATCATGAAAAATCTTTCAGGGTCACCTGGGCCATATATTGCAGCTGGTCTGGTAATCACCGTTTTCATCCCTCTTTCAGCAAACTCATGTACTAAAGGCTCGGCTTCATACTTGGTTTGTTGATAATAATCAGCAGCATTAATAGGAGCATCTTCGTTAGCAGGCGGGTTATCAACATTCCCATGAACCCCGCAGGTACTGCAATATATGAACTTTTTAACGTTTTGCTTTTCAGCCGCTTCAAGCGTGTTTCTTGTGCCACCAACATTTATCTCGTCATAATAGCTATTGGGCACATCCAGCTCTCTAAATGCCGCTGCCAGGTGTTGTACAATATCTACTCCTTGCATACACTTATTGACAATATCTTTATCAGCCACACTTCCTATAACGACTTCTGCACCCCATTCCCTCAACTCTTCTGTTGCAATGCCTTCTTTGTAATCTAACGCTACTACTTCATGTCCTTGATCCAATAGACGCTTAACAAGCGCTTTGCCTGTAAAACCTGTGCCACCTGTTACTAAAACTTTCATTTTTTACCTCTAAAATATTATTTTTTATAAGTTATTTAACTTGCTCTTTATTTAACTTGCTCTTTTTTAACAAATCCGAAGATGACAGGAGAGGAGAATAAATAAGAAAACCCAATGATTTTAAATACCGACTCAAAAGCTATTGAAAGAAACTTTTGATTCATTGCTCGATGCAAGGCCATCGGCAACACAAATTGCCCCACTTTATAAAGTGGAACAAAACCATGACTAGCAAAAGCTTTAATAATTTCTTTTTCTAAAAATAATTTATAGTGCCGTGTGTTTTTTTCTACTTTCTGTTTAAGCCCAAAAAGAGCATTCGCAAAAAAATTGACGCTTCTTTTAGAAGCAAAATCCACAATCACTAGCCTGCTACTAATTCTTGCTAACTCTTTAATATATTTTTCCCAATCTTGCAGATGCGCTAACATTCTGTAACTTATGACAACATCAAAACTGTTATCCTTGTATGGCATATCAAATATATTAGCTGCTTTAAACTCAATCAACTGTTTATCCAGGATCGGTTTAATAATATTTTTACACTCGTCAATACTAGCAATTATTGTAAGATGATGCCCCATATCTAATATAGGATCTACACTCTGGCCATGCCCTCCACCTACATCAGCCACATTCAACGAATTCCCTGCGCCAAGCTTCATAATAATGTTTCTTGTTGCCCGGCTTTGAACATCAACAAACCATTCACCAACAGCACCAGAAAATCTATTTTGATAATCCTTTGTTGAAGATTCTATATCTGGAGAATCTGGATAATTTGTTATTTTAGGCATGTGACATATATTCATCTACGACAGCGGTACTTTGATGTGTTAGAAATTCGGGGTAACTAGCATATAACTCAGAAATTTGCGCCTTAAAAACATCGTCTGACCACAATAATAATTCCTTCATGATTGCCGCACAATAGTTCACCGTTTTTAACTCGGGAAGCGCTCGATCGCCAATATCCAGTCGGCGCTTGAGTAAATCGCACAATGTTAACGCCTGCTCATAAAAAACCACATAGTATATTTCAGCCATGATGTGATATTGCGTACCCGGTATAAGCTCAGCTGACTGTGGATTTTTTTTGATATAACCGAGTACCTGTTCAACATCCGCACCATAATTTATCAGTAAATGGCTAACAACCTCATCCGAAAGTGCGTAGGTTTGATCTGGCGCTGTGGCCTCCTGAAAGATCGGTAAATGATCAGACTGTGATGCTGCAACTTTCCATTTCATGGTTTTTGCCAGCCTGTCGATAACCTGTTTAACGTCATAACGTGCAAGCGTATATTTTGTGCCACGCAAAGAGTACACACCATCCATACCAGGCAAGCCTGACCAGTCTTTAAGCTGATAGTTCGACAAAAGATTCTGATCTAAAGATAATGTGTTGTCATGCCGATTATTTTTTGCTGGTAAAAAACCAATATGCACATTACAGATATCATCAACATCCAGCAATTTTTGGTTAAAAAGAGTATTAATTTCATCGATACAGTCACTTGCTTCAGCGGATGAAAAACTGTTCTCAGGGTAGTTTTCAACCTTTGAATACCAGGTGCCGATCATTGTGCAATCACGCCATGGAGAGAGAAAATACAATCGTGAACTACCTGTTTTCTCTGCTTTAACACTCGCACCTACCGCATTATCAAAAATTTTTTTCTTAACAATAATATTTACCGACTTTAAAAAAGTAAGGTTCTCGTTTTGCTCTGCCATTGGCAAGCAATGCTTTATAAAGTTCCAGGCAGCGCTACTGTCAACAATGGTTGACGTTGTTACGGTTTTCTCAAAGCCTGTTATCTGGTCTCGAATTAATACACTATGCCTGCCATTAGATTGATCGTGTTTAAGCTTTAGCGCAATCGTATGATTTATCGCGACCGCTCCTTTTTTAATTGCCGACTTGATAAATAACCAGACCAGCCTTTCAGTATTTGTCACCTGGGCGTCAAACCACAATGCGCCGCCGGTTATGCCTTGTGCATTAATCCCGGATGCTCGGCTGAGAAATTCACTCAGGGACAATAGTCGAGTATTAGGTAAATTCCGGTCATTTGCTGAAAACAATGAGGTTATTTGACATAGCATGTTATAGAGCAGAAACCCCATGCCTACCGCAGCTTTGGACTTCATTAACCAGCCAGTGGTGGGCAGTATGCAGTGCAGCGGCTTAACATAGTTCGGGGCGATTTTTAGAAAGATAGAGCGCTCACGTATACCCTTAATGACCGCACTTAAATTTAAAGATTGCAATGAACGCAAGCCACCATGTATCGTTTTCAGGCTATTGGATGAAGCACCACAGGCATAATCATCCTGCTCAACCAGAAGCGTTTTAATCCCTCTATGCGTAGCTTCCCAACACAAAGCCGCCCCATAAACGCCGCCACCAACAATAACCAACTGGTAGTCGGTATCAATTTGTTCAAGACGATTATTTACTGCTAACTGATCTGCCATCTCTCACCACTTATCCTGTAGAAAAATTGTCATAGATATCATACAACCTTGAGCGAAATACAGGGTAGCTGTGCTCCCTTGCAATCAGCTTTTTGGCGTTTTCAGCAAGTTCCTTGCACAAATCAACATCCATAGACAGTGTTTCCATTCCAGCAGCAAATGATTTTTCATCGGCTGCACACAAATATGCTGTAGTGGAATCGGCAACCTGTGTATGTGTCGGTAGATCTGTCGCTAAAAGAACAACGCCGGAATCAAGATAACTATACACTTTCATTGGTGTATTCACCCCCTGTGTTCGTGGCGACAACAATATATCTGCCTGAGACATAAATTGGCCAATTTGTGCGACTGGCTGTTTACCCATAAAAACGACCGACTGCTGAATAGACAGTTGCTGGCATTTGAACTGATAGCGCTCTATATCCTCCTGCTCACCACCAATGATAATCAGGCGTGACTCAACATACTCGGGACAATAGAGAGCAAAGGCATCAAGCATTAAATCAATACCCTGATATGATTCAAGGTTGCCGATATACATAAACATCTTTCCTTTAACCTGATAAGTTTGGCGTATATCAATGACCGAAGCGGGTTGCTCACTGCCAGTGTCTGCCAGCGAAACGTCTTTAAGAACATGAATGCCCGTTGAACGATATTTCGCGACATCATCCGCTAATGCATCGCAGACAGGAACAACCAGAGTAGCATGGCGCATGGGCAAGGATTCCAACCAGCGCAATACCCTTTCCAGCGGCCTGAGAAACGTTGCTTTATCAAGAATCTGTGTAGTCATGGAAGAATCCATGTCATAAATATAGGGCGTTTTAAATAATGGGCAGATCAACAGCGCCATAAACGCACTCTCTTCTACTGCATGTACCACATGGTATCGATTGCGAATCATGAGGTCGATAAATTTAAAGAAAACAAGAATGTCCAGCAGAACTTTTTTAATTGAAAAACCCGGACGTACATTTTCAATTTTTGGAATGGGCTTAACCCGGTGTATGGTTAATCCTGGATAATCAACATCACTGCCTTCATTAAAGGTAAGCAAATCTATCTGGTATCCGCGCTCAGTTAATGCGCGCATGACCAAATCCTCTGCAATCAATGTTCCACGTTCCTGGTAAAAGGGGTGCGGTGATAACATAAGAACTTTCATACAATAACGTCTTCCATATCCTTACATTTAAGAAATTCGTAATCTAACCTGGTTGGCGATAAAACGCAGCGGCGTTTCCAACTGACCATAGACGGTTATTTTTAACGCATTATTTCGTAATAATTGTTTAAGATCATAAGAGGGCTGTGCATTCGTCAGTTTGCCTCGTATCATAAATCCAAAACTGCCAACACGATTGACCTCATTCGAAAACGGTAACGAATCCGTACCCGGCAATAAACGCATGCCATATGTTTTCGCCTGCTGAAAATGCAAGGGGTTACGCCAAAATACCGGCCGGCCACTGTTGTCTCCCAGACACAGGTCGCTACGCACTTCTGCTTTCAGCAAAGCAGTCAGTAACTTGCCCCTTTTACCCAACCATTTACCAACCGCCCAGGGCAGTACTAGAACAGCATCCTGTTTACGCGCGGCATTAAGTGCAGAGGTAACTGACAAACCATCTTCGAACGTACTATCTGTAGCCAGAGCCAACAACTCCAAACCTTCAGCAGTAATAATTTGTCTGCCCGCCATGATGTATATACTATTTTCTGTATCGGTGTTATCTGTTAGCAGTCTTGCCTGTAGCACGGTTTTATCCGGGGTTTTTTCTATCTGCCAACGAGCCTGTCCGCCTAACATCGATAATTGCCGAAACCAGTTATCACGACTTGTTTCAGCAAGTAATAAAATACCTGTAAACTTATTATTTAAACCCAGTTTTTTTGCTGCACGGTCAAAATTACGCAATGCAGCATCAAGCAGTTCATTAATATCAAAACAATCGTAAACATGCACATGCGCATCAACGAGTAATGCTCCCTGGTCAGTGCCATTCATCGTTTGTTAGCACCTCTTTCCTTTTTAAATACCAAACACACCACACTAAAAACCTGTTTTTTGTTAATAATATTGATTGTAACTACATTTCCATACAATCAACTGCCACATAAATATACCCGGTTGATTATGATTATAGCTTCTTTTATAGCCAATAATCCTTAATATGCCACAATCGCTATTATAAATATAAAAGAAACCTGTTATTCGTTAACTTTGTCCTTGAACAGTTATAATACTGCCAGCGTGCGAGGAGGAACGCCAGTAAATGGTTTTGGACAAAAAAGGTTTATTAAAAAATCAGAATAAGAAAACAAAAAGAAATATGTATAAATAATTTTAAGCTTTAGACGGTCGCCACCTTAAAATATACCGTTAGTTAGGGAATACAATATGAGAGATACGTTTGCAGAAAAAAAAGTGCTGGTAACAGGCGGCACGGGCTTTATAGGACACCACCTTGTTAACAAACTTGCTGAAATAGGAGCCGAAGTCAGGGTTCTGGCAAGAAGCACCAGCAATGTAAGCAGGTTAACAGATAATAATGTGAAAATAGTCAGAGGCGATCTGTGTGATATTGACTCTCTGAAGGTTGCTACAGAAGGAGTGGATATCGTTTACCATCTGGCGGCAAAACTTCATGTTGCTCTAGACTCCAGGGATCCCGAACTGCAAACAGTTAACGTAGACGGTACAAAAAACCTGCTGGATGCCTGTGTGTCAAATGGGGTTTCTAAGTTTGTCTTCTTTAGCAGCATGGCTGTTAGCTTTGGCAGCGACAGTGAAGTTTTGGATGAATCAACTTTATCTAGCCCAATGGGAAAATATGGTGAAGGCAAAATAAAGGCAGGGGAACTCGTCCAGCAATACCAAAAAAAACACAATATCGATACCACCATCTTAATACCCGTAGTTGTATACGGAAAAGGCGAGATAGGTAACGTAGCCAAACTTATTAATTATATTAATAAAAGGCGATTTGTCATCATCGGCGATGGAGGCACGATGCGAAGTATCGTTTACATTAACAATGTAGTGGAAGCCGCCCTGTGCGTAGCAGAAAACCCTTTATCTAGCGGTCAAACCTATATTGTCACAGACAAAGACACCTATACCCTCAAAGAAATGGCAGAATTTATCTCTACTAAACTTAGTGTACCTCTATACCGTTTTCATATCCCTGCTGGCCTGGCTTCTTATTTAGCCTTGATCGGTGATTTTTCTGAAAAATATTTTAAACTAAAGCTGCCTTTTAATAGCGACATCCTGAAAAGATTGATGACTAATCAACTATGCAGTTCACGTAAGATTCAGGAAGAATTAGGGTTCACTCCCACTACATTTGAAGAAGGAATGTCTGAAAACCTGGACTTGTTTATGAATGACAATGAGAAGTAAAATATCAATTTGATAAAAAACTCGATCGCAAATAACATCAGGATACTGTCTGAGAACACAAAGTCATCTAAATCCCAGCATAGGAACATGAATGTTGGGCAATTACTATTATAATTATAAAAGAAGCCTATAATCCCTTACCATTATCTATAAAAATTTATAACATCGTGTGCAGGAAAAATCTCAGGCTATGGACTTATCTGTAATTGTCCCTCTCTACAACGAGGAAGACAGTGTTACCCCTCTATATGAAGCAATCGTAAAATCAGTCGACCGTATGGGGCTTGATTACGAAATCCTTTTCGTTGATGACGGCAGTAAAGATAAAACCGTGCCTATAGCCAGTGAGCTGGCAGCAAAAGACCATCGACTTCGAGTTGTTAAATTTCGCCGCAATTACGGGCAGACCCCGGCTATGGCAGCCGGAATTGACAACGCCTATGGAAAAATCCTGGTGACCATGGATGGCGATCTGCAAAATGACCCTGATGATATTCCAATGCTAGTTAACAAGATTGGCGAAGGTTTCGATATCGTGGTTGGCTGGCGACACAACAGACAGGATAAATTGATAACCAGAAAAATCCCTTCAAAAATCGCCAACTGGCTTATCGGAAAGATTACCGGCGTGCCGATTAAAGATAATGGCTGCTCACTGAAAGCATACCGAGCCGATGTTATCAAGAAGATACCTCTTTACTCAGAAATGCACCGCTTCATCCCTGCGATGACATCACTCGCTGGCACTAAAATCGCTGAAGTTAAAGTAAAACACCACGCCAGGGCATTTGGCGAATCTAAATATGGCTTAACCAGAATCTATAAAGTGTTCATTGATCTGATCACCATCAAAACATTGCTGTCATCATTTTCCAAACCATTAATGGTTTTCGCAGTGGTGGCCAGCATAGCGGCAATGATAGGCATAACTGCTTTTATCGCAGTCCTGACGCTAGACGACAACTCACCAGCACTGGTTTTTTACAGCGTAGGCGTTCTCTATAGCTCGTTAGCAATTACCCTGCTGCTTTGGGGTACGCTTGGCGAACTGATTTATCGAACCGGAAACCTTAAGCTGGAGCATTTCGCACAAATTAAAAGCAACACTAAAACCGGGCAATGAGGAAAACAAGTGAATACTGCCACAACTGAAAAAATTGAATTATCTGTCATCATCCCTGTGACTGAACAACGTTATGACCCTGTATCAGCACTCTATCATGAGTACAAACGTGTTATCGAATCTACCGGGAAAAATTTTGAAATCATCTATGTATTAGATGGCGATTACCCCGAAGTGCTAAAAGAGCTTAATCAGCTCCAGGAAACAAACAGCATCACCATAATCACACTTGCCAAATGGTTTGGCGAGACCACCGCACTAAATGCAGGCTTTGCTCAGGCCACCGGCGACACTTTTCTTACCCTGCCCGCCTACCAGCAGATAGAAGTAGACGAAATTCCAGCCATTATCAAATCACTGGAAAACTGCGACATGGTACTGGCAAACAGAAGCCCGCGCGGCGATTCCATTATCAACCGTATGCAGGCTCGGCTGTTCAATTTTCTGTTACGGTTTTCTACTGACTTGCAAATTAACGATGCCGGTTGCAGCGTACGTGCTTTCACCAGGAAAATTGTTGAAAATGTGCAGCTGTATGGTGATCTGCACCGTTTCTTCCCCGTCATTGCCCACCAGCAGGGCTACCGAATCATCGAGACCAATGTGGCACAGGCAAAGCAGGACAAACACCGCCGAATCTACTCTCCAGGCTTATACGTAAGACGATTACTGGATTTGCTCACTATATTTTTCCTCGTTAAATTCACCAAAAAGCCTCTGCGTTTTTTTGGTCTTGTCGGCACCACCTTATTTGCATCCGGTTTGTTCATAACACTGTTTCTAGTCGCACAACGACTGTTTTTTGATATGGCTTTAGGCGATCGACCCGCGTTAATTCTTAGTTCACTTTTGGTTGTTTTAGGTGTGCAGATCATCGCTATCGGTTTGATTGGTGAAATTATTATTTTCACCCATGCCAAAAAATTAAAAGAGTACAAAATAGACAAAATTATTCATTCACCGGCAACACCAGCGATTTCCTAAATAAGACCCCCTAAATAAAAGAATCGCTTTCTGAGTCAGTATGGATAATGCCTTGCAAAATAATACTTTACGTTTTATCAACAATTATAAAATTCCATTAATCGTTTTACTGCTAACAATCGTTGCGGCCATTCCTCGCCTGTATGATCTGGGGGATCTTGGCTTCTATATGGATGAAGAAACTACCGCATTTGCATCACGCTCTATGGCCGAAACAGGCTCACCACAAATGCCCAGCGGCATGCCCTATTATCGCGCCATTTCTCAAACATGGTTAAATTCGATTTCAGCTAAAACATTTGGTCTGGATAATGAGTTTTCATACAGACTACCCGGAGCCTTGCTAGGCATTCTCACCATCCCACTCATTTTTTTGCTTGTCCGCGTGTTTACCGGTACGTCTATCGCGTTTCTGGTCGCTTTGCTACTAGCCTTGTCTGAATGGCATATTATCACCTCACGCCAGGCAAGAATGTATGCTCCCTTCCTGTTTTTTTATGTAGCAGGGGTTTTCAGCATACTAAGGTGGGCTCAAACGGACACATTCAAAAACCTGCTCATAGCCACAACACTGTTTATTGTTACTGTAAGCTTTCATCAAATAGGAATATTTTTAGCAATAATACCGTTTATCGCACTATTTATTAAAGACTACGCAACAACACCGCAGTACAAATTAATTTTATTTTCCATCATCAGCGGGATACTCGCCTATCTTTATGCTGAAATGTTTGTTACTGCGCCATACTCACAATGGAAAGAAGCACATGGCATCATCCTGTCAGATATAACAGCCAGCAGACTACCTCAACACTTTTCTGTAACGGCTCTGCAATTTGCGCAGGGCGTAGCGGGGTTACTACTCGGAATATGGCTGGCAATAAAATCAAGCTTTACTGATGACGCAAACGGCAAGGAATTTCGACTCATCACCAGGTATTCATTGGCGATACTATTCGCAGGTTTTGCTGGCACAGGTCATTTGCATGGTGCACTTTTATCTCTCCTGCTTTTATTACTACTCTATCCAGAATCATTGCATCACTATGTAAAAACCACCTGGAAACCTTTGCTTGCTATCGCAACGGTCGCATTCGTTACTGCCATTTTAACCATTACTGAACACGGAGTCATTCCCGGAATAAAAACACTGTTGTCGTTCCCATACCCTAACTGGTTCACTTTATTTGCCTTATTTTCAGGGGTCACACTGCTGTTTCTCGCCGCTATGGTATACATCGTATCCATAAAAAAAACCGAGTCCAACTTAAATATACGCGTACTGCTGCTGGTTAGCCTGTTCCCATTAATCCTGATTGGAATTTTTGAAAAATGGGCACCAGCCCGTTATTTAGTGCAGGCATTTCCCTTTATTTTTATCATAACAACGTATGCCCTATACACAGCAACTCATACGTTATTCCACAACCGTTTTGCTGACGCTGGGAAAGCCGCTTTTATTTTTGTATGCCTGATTATTTTTTCAGGTATTTTGGGCGGCCACGGTTTATTACCTTCATATAAAGTTGCTACCGTAGATTATGGTGACCGCCTGAACAAACAGGCACTTATTTTTCCCTTTTACCCGGATCATAAAAATCCTGGCGAATATGTAGCTGCACACAGACTGGATAATGACATTGTTATTGCAGAAGATATAATCCAACAACGCTGGTATGCTGGCAAAATCGACTATTGGCTACGGCAATATGATGATGTCAAAGGCAACCACTTTACATTCCTGAAGGAAGACCAAAAACTGTATGACATCTATGCAAATAGTGCGATTGCCACTGCAGAAATTTTAAAAAGCCTTTCCCGCGACAAAAGTCGGCGGACATGGTTAATCACTTCTGGTGAAACACACCATGAACACGATCTTTACCTGAGAGAAGATCAACAGCAATGGCTTGAAGATATAGAATCAACTCTCACACCCATATTTACAGGGAAGGATAACATTACGCAAGTTTATTGCCTGAATTGCAAAGCCATGGATTAATACCTTAGCTGAATGTTACAGCCTCACTACGACTACCATGAACGGCAGAAAGCCCGCCTGCTCATACACCAGGATATATTAGAATAGCGCTGAAATGATTAAGCATGAAGCTGTTGTCAAAAAAACAACTGCGGCACTTTATTCATGCAATAAACAAATAATGCCGCCCCCTGTAATGAAGCAATATCCTCTTATTCACAACATGAAAAACAACAGATGAACACACCCGGAAATAAAGTTGTAAAACACTCATCTATCTACATGTTTGGTGATATTCTCAGATACAGCACAAGCCTAATTATGCTACCCATCTATACGCGTTTTTTAACGCCAGAAGATTATGGTGTAATCGAACTGCTTACAATGCTAATTGACTTTACCGCTTTAATATTAGGCGCGCGTATTGGTATCTCGGTATTTCGATTCTATTGCACAGCCACAAGCGGCACAGAAAAAAATAATATTATATCTTCAGCACTCATACTCGGTATCTTTTTTAACGGAATAGGTGCTATCACATTATTTCTTCTCTCAGAAACGCTTGCTGTTGCAATCTTTTCTGATGCTAGCTTCCAGTATTATATCGTTCTCTTTGCAATTACAATGCTGTTGCTACCACTGATAGAAATACCTCTTGTACATATACGTGCGCGACAAAAGCCCTGGTTGTTTTTTTACTTTAGTATTGCAAAACTTGTGTTACAGGTCGGTCTTAATGTCTACTTCATTGTATACCTGGACATGCATGTAGAAGGTGTTGCATACAGTGCCGCCATCACAAGTATTGTGATGGCAACCGCATTAACGGGATATTCACTTTCTAAGGTTGGCTTGTCAGCATCAATTGCAACCTGCAAAAAATTATTTTCCTTCAGCCTGCCACTAATGCTTGCAAGTTTAGGCACATTTTATTTAACTTTTGGCGATCGCTATATCCTGAGTATATATACTGATTTCTCGCAGGTTGGTATTTACTCACTTGGCTACAAGTTTGGTTTCATCTTTATGATACTTACCTGGGTTCCATTTGAAAAAATCTGGGACTCAGAAAAATACGAGATACACAAAAGACCAAACGCTAAAGCCACCTACCAGGAATATTTTCTATACGTAAACATAATTCTCATCACTCTAGGTTTATGTATATCACTTTTTACAAAAGACCTCATTAAAATAATGGCTGACCCTGCTTTCTTAAACGCACATCAGATTGTCCCTATCATTATTCTTGCATTTATATTTCAGGCCTGGACTAAATTCTGCGATCTTGGCATATTATTAAAGAAGAAAACTATCCAGATAGCTCATGCAGAGCTGATAGCCGTAATCGTCATGTCTATCGCTTTCTTTACCCTAATACCAGCTTACGGATTTTATGGCGCTGCCTGGGCTGCAGTGATTGGTTTTGGAACCAGGTTTTACTGGATATATAAAAAAGCAAAAAAACTTTACGATATGGAGCTGCCCTGGCCCAAGGTTAACCTTACACTGTTATTAGCTATAACATTTTTCCTGGTGTCATTACTAATACCTGAGGGGATCATCACATCAATAGCTCTACGTTTGGCTTTAATTGTTGCATTTATTGCAGCATTTTTTGCATTACCTATTTTTTCTCGACATGAAAAAGAAAAAATCATGCAAACCATTCTTACAGTAAAAAATCACCCTCTATTTTCATCCAGGGCAAATAAATAATCGTATTGTAACTCTCCAAAGTACGTGCTTGTTTACCACCAAATTGTGTTGAATATCCTTACATTTTATGCGACATTAAAGTACATACTGATAGAGCATGGAGATATTTGGATAATTATAGCTCTTGAGATGCACACTTAAGGATCGACTAATCACCTTCTTTTCTTTTAACCGATCTAACACTCATAAAAGATATACAAGATAAAAATCGTGACGTGAAGTATAAATAATACAAAAAACTTAGTAATACCAAGTCTTTTATTGTGCATGCATTATGTTTATAAACTGATGCACCTACACATATAACTGTAATGGCAACCATGGCCGAAGCAATGAGCATAAATGAGGACATTACAAGCCCAATAATAACCAACAGATGAAGAAATGCAAATAAAACAGATGTCATTGCCACCTTTGATGCCACCATATTATGCAAAGATTCACAATCACCGCGGCCATGCCACATCTCTCTGCGCATAAATTGATAAATTGTTTTTGGATAACCTTTATGAATTACCGATAAAAGAGGATTAACAGTAATAACGGCCTTTGCCTGTAGAGCTGCTTGCCCGAATGCATAATCCTCCCCCGTTTCAAGATTTACATCAAAACCACCTACAATATCAAATAATTTTCTGGACACTATCATGTGACCACTATTTATATATTTAGCCACCTGGTTCACTAAAGGCTTAAACCAGGCTTTCTCTATCCAGCTAGCCGGTGTCGGGATACCACATCTTGATCCAGACACCTGATAACAATTATCCAGGAGAGATTTATATACATCGATAATATTATCAGCCCACATTTGTGTCAGTAATATATCCGCATCCAGAAAGACCAGGACTTTACCTGTAGATGAATCAACGGCTAAATTACGCAAGCCACCTATGGTTGCTTCTTTATCAATAAGAACTTTTGCTCCAGCCTCTCTCGCTAGTTGTACCGTTTTATCTTCAGAACCATTATCTGCAACAATAACTTCATACGTAAGCTCAGGTGGCGTATATTTAGTAATATTTTTTAATACCGATGGCAGGAATACTTCTTCATTATATGCTGGGATAATAAATGATACAGATAGATGTTCCACAATAGACAGTCCTTATGTTCCTTTGATAATCAATTTTAGCAGCAGTACAGAGTAATTCAGAGTAATTTCGACCTAACTTACACGATAAATAAACAGATGCATAGAAGCACCGATACCATAAAGTCAGGAACCGGTACAGTATTTCGTATTTGAAAATGAAAATAATATTGCTATGCCAGTATTATTATACTAGAATTACTAAAGGCAAATACCTCAACATTGTTGGCATCTTGCGCATAGATAGACACCAGAAGATACACACCTTCAAATACCGCATTGCAGTCTTCTGTAGCTCGCGGCATCAAATGATAAAAAACTCA
>JAFLJY010000219.1 GCA_022712755.1 Gammaproteobacteria bacterium | reverse complement strand
GATTTTCCATACAAATGAACCTGCATGTTCAATATTGAGGATCGCCTTTGTCCACCAGCCAGTTAGATACAAACCGAGCAGAATCATCACGCCAGCGGCGATCAGGCTGAATATCTCCCTTATCACCATTGCATCGCCGATATTTTTGATGGCCATACCCAGTGATGCCATTGCGATTCCGGCGATGATATAACTTACAATCCTGCCAAAATTATAAAATAACAGGTATAAGGTTAGTGTGTTGCCGTGCTCGCGTTTTTCGCGGGCGATGCCGAGTGTCAGGGCAGAAATTATGCCGCCACACATACCGGCGCAGTGGATGCCACCAAGCAAGCCCATGAGTAGTGCGGTAATGAGTATTGGTTCAGTGATCAATGGAGGGGTTCCTCGCCGCTAATAGCTTAGGTGTAAACTCAATAAGTCGTGGTAAATTATTGATTTTAATAATATTATTGAGTCATTCTGTGTAAATATATTACCGAACATGCAAGGTTTGAAACTCGAATGGTATCTCATAGATGGTGTTATCAATTTGTACATTAACCAGCACGATCCAGTGCATGAGATCTAAAATACACACTGAAAGTCCTCCTTTGCCGGTGAACTGGACATTCTCAGTGCTATCCCGTTCAGGGTGATTAGCAGCTTGCTTGAGGTCGTATTCCAGATAGCCCATATACATATCTCTGCCTTCAAATTTAACTCTCACTGCATCTGGTTTGACCTGTTTGAAATCGGCTTTTAGTTGGAGCGCATCCGTCGGACCAGGTGTTTTCGGTGATATTTCAAAGTGAAGCTCTCCTCCCGATGGAAGCTGTGTGCTACAGGCCTGTAAATGTAGTGGGCAGTTTGTCACAATTGGTAAACGGATGCGCTCAGCTGCTGATGGAAAAAGAAGCGAGTAGCCAGCAGCTGCCGCTAAAATTACCGCAAATACCAGAAAGACGATTATTGTTAAACGATTTTCTTTCATATTGCTTGTTTGTTACTTGCCATATTACTTAAATCAGGGTTAATGCCATGCTTGCTGAATGGCAGCGAGGTCACGAATCATCACCTCTGGCTCATGCGGCATTGGGAATATTGCATGCAAATCCCCATCAGGGTTAAACAGGTATATTGCGGCCGAATGGTCGATGAGATAGGCGTTTTTCAGTTGTTCAGGGATGCTGTCCTGGTTTTCAAATACGACAACATTTTCATTTAAATAATAAACTCGCTGATAGATAGCCCCAACCTCGCGAACAAGTTTGTCGACCACTGACTGCTCTCCGGTAGTGCCGATGATTGCAGGGTGGAAGAAACTGACAAATTCCTGTAAGGCTTCGGGTTTGTCTTGCTGTGGATCAACAGAAACGAATATAATTTGTGGGATCTGTTTAACCGCAGTGGGGTTGTCCTCAATTTGACGCATCATTGTCGACATCATATACAGTGCAGTTGGGCAGATATCCGGGCAACGCGTATAGCCAAAAAAGAACATTGACCAATTGTCCATTATGCTCTCCTTGTTAAACTTGCCGCTAGATTGGCCCTGAGCATGATGAATCAGGTTAAAGTTTTCAATTTGCTTGGCTTTGGGTAACAAGGTTGCGGATTCTGTTACCGCTTTTTTATCAGAGGGGTTACAGCCAGTGGTAAGCCCAGTGATAATTAATAAAAGCCCAACCAGCCGTATCAGCAATAGCGGGTCGAAGTTAATCGGTTTTTTAAATATTGCAGTGTTCATTTGTAAGTCCCAGTTAATTAATGGTGAATGGTAAATTGTTAATGGTTAATTAAAACACTGTGTTGCACTGCCTGTTGTTTGCTATTTAACATGAGTGCCGATTTGGGTTTTTCCGTCCTCTCCGTCCTTTGGTTCGTAAACAGCACATCCGTGTGCTACTACTGGTTCGTAAACGCCACATCCATGTGCCACTGCTCATTAACCATTAATCATTAATCATTAACCATTAACCATTAATGTTTCATCCCTACACCTCACTTACCCGATCCGCACTTACCTGATCCACACTTACCCGATCCGCAGCCCATCATTTTTTTATTTTTCATTTCACCTTTTTCAACTATCGCAGTCACGGTTTGGCTACTGCCGTCACTAAGCTGCAGTGTTAATTGAACACTCTCTCCGATAACAGGCACAGTCTCAGGTTTGATCAACATAATATGCCAACTGCCAGGTTTTAATACCGTTGATGAATGAGCGGGGACTGGAATAGTTTTTTGCAAAACCATTTTCATCATACCGTCTGCTTTTATAGTGCGATGTAATTCAACTCGGTTGACGGGTAGAGTGGTGCTCGCACTAACAATAGTTATTTCAATAGCAGACGGGTTTTCGAGTTTCATAAAGGCAGCCAGTGCTGGCGCATTAGGTGGTGCCGCACGTACCCAGGCATCACTTATCAGCAGGGAAGTTGCGTTGGCAGAAAAAGTTGCAAACATTAAAAACAGTGCGCCTATGGCAGCAAAAATACTGGTTTTCATTTTAATAATCTCTTATGTTTTTACCCGAATCCTGCATGTGTAAGTTTAATATTACGCACTTACAGTTGTCTGACTCAGATAGTAGTAAAGTGTTTAGCTCTATGTGTTTGAACAAGCACCAGTTATTGCATTTATGTCGATGCAATAGCAGAGCCTATAGGTTCTTTAAATAAAGAGTGCTTTTAAAAATTGGGGTAAGCAGGTGGTGCACGGCTTAGAAAATGGCGTGATAATGGTGATTCGGGTGGTGAGGAAGCGGGTACTATTAATGTCTTACCCAGTGGCTGGATTTGTGGGTCAAGTGAAAAAATAGTAGAAGCCATCCAGCCGTTAGCATTGGCCTGGATAATACAATGCGGGCATTCCAGACAATGGTTATGCTCCTGTTGCTGGTTGTCTTCGCCAAAGGCAACAAAAACGGTTTTCTGCCCATAAGTGGTGCAGATAGTGACCGTGTAGCCATCTGTGTTGGCAGATGCCGTTTGAAAGATGAAAGGGGCGATGGAATGAAAAGTAAAAGCCAACGCACCAAGCAGCATAATGGCGCGTTTTTTTATGCCCTTGTTTGACCCGATTTTCATGCTGGCGAGTATATCAAAAGAGTACTAAATATGTGTTGATGAATGTCAAATGTTGGACTGCACCAAAAATGCGGCTTTAGAATTGAATGTGGGAAATAAAAAAAGCCTGATGTAATCATCAGGCTTTTTATAAATATGGCTCCTCGACCTGGGCTCGAACCAGGGACAAACGGATTAACAGTCCGTTGCTCTACCAACTGAGCTATCGAGGAATAACTAGCAGGAACTTGCGTCCCGTGTGGATGGCGGTATGCTACCGATTTGAACT
>JAFLJY010000254.1 GCA_022712755.1 Gammaproteobacteria bacterium | reverse complement strand
TGTTCCGCCAGTGGTGTAATCCGGCGGCATCCCGATATTAAAACCCTGCGCCGTGAGTCAGATATAGAGCAACTGGTTTTACTGCAGGCTGAAATATTATCTTCTGCCTGGCAAATGTTAGCCTCCGGTGGTGAATTGTTATATGTCACCTGCTCGGTATTTAAAGATGAAAATCAACATCAAATAGCTCGCTTTATAGCAGGTAACAGTGATGCTGTAGAAATAATAATAGAAGCAAACTGGGGGGAAACATGCGAATACGGCCGCCAGTTATTGCCGGGCGAATATGATGCCGATGGTTTTTATTTTTGTCGTCTAAAAAAATGTAATTGACAAAGTGAAAGTCGAGACGTTTAGGCGTAAACTCCTGCCGATAAAACTTGTACATATTTGCTTTTAAAAGAAAGCGGGCATTTCTAAAACACAATCATGAACATTCTCATTTTAGGCGCAGGTCAGGTTGGTTCAAGCGTTGCAGAAAGTCTGGCATCGGAAGCCAATGATATTACCCTGATCGATTCAAATGCCGTTTTACTTGCCGATTTAGGCGAGCGCCTGGATATTCAAACCGTTGTTGGTCACGCATCCCATCCTGATATTTTAAAAAAAGCCGGTATCGCTGATGCCGATATGTTGCTTGCGGTCACCAACAGTGATGAAACCAATATTGTTGCCTGCCAGATTGCGCATACCCTGTTCCATACACCTACAAAAATTGCCCGCGTGCGTTCTCAGGAGTACCTTAAGTATAAAGAACTGTTTAATAAAAATGACTTACCCATTGATGTTTTAATTAGTCCCGAACAGCTAATCGCGGAGCATATTCAGCGTTTGATTGAATACCCGGGTGCATTGCAGGTGCTTGACTTTGCCGCTGGTCGTGCGCGTCTGGTGGGTGTTAAGGCGTATCATGACGGGCCACTTGTGGGGCATGAGATTGCTGAGTTAAGAAAGCATATGCCAGGTATTGATTCACGCGTAGCAGCTATCTTTCGTGGTGGTCGAGGCATCGTGCCAGACGGCAGAGAACGCATAGAAGTTGATGACGAAGTTTTTTTTATAGCAGCACGCAAAGATATTCGCGCGGTGATGTCCGAACTGCGCAAGTTAGATAAACCAGTGAAACGTATCATGCTGGCAGGTGGCGGCAATATTGGCAAACGTCTTGCGCAATCGCTGGAAAATAGCTACCAGGTAAAAATACTGGAACGCAACGCCGAGCGTGCAAATCAATTATCCTGCGAGTTAAATAAAACCATCGTTCTGCTTGGCGATACTGCAGATGAAGATTTGCTGCTGAATGAAAATATTGATCAGATGGATGTTTTTTGTGCATTAACCAATGATGATGAAGCCAATATTTTATCGTCCATGCTAGTCAAGCGTTTAGGTACTCGAAAAGTGATGTCAATAATCAATCGCCATGCCTATGTTGACTTGATGGAAAGTGAAGGTACCATTGATGTCGCTATTTCCCCACAGCAAATTACCCTTAGTGGCTTGTTGGCGCATGTCCGTCGAGGTGATGTGGTGGCAGTGCATTCATTGCGCCGGGGTGCAGCAGAAGCTATTGAAGCTATTGCTCATGGCGACAGTGCAAACTCAAAAGTGGTTGGCAAAACCGTTGAGCAGATCAAGTTACCACAAGGTACAACTATCGGTGCAATTATTCGTGGTGAACAGGTAATCATGGCGCACCATGATATTGTGGTTGAAAACGAAGATCACCTTATTTTATTTTTACTGGATAAAAGTAAATTCCACGAAGTTGAAAAACTGTTTCAGGTTGCTGTGTCTTTCTTTTAATCAATCATGCATGTAGCCGTCATCCAGCGTATTATCGGGCAGTTTTTGATGTTGTTCAGCATCACCCTGTTGCCGCCCGTTGTTATTGGCCTTTTATACAGCGAAGGCGCTGCACAGGCTTTTTTTTATAGTTATTTGTTTTTGTTAAGCGTTGGTTTTCTGCTGTTTTTTCCAGTAAGAAATAAAAAAGGTGATTTACGCTTGCGTGATGGTTTTGTTATTGTTGTTTTATTCTGGCTGGTATTGGGTGCTGCGGGTTCCATACCATTTTATCTTTACCAGGGTCTTGGCATAAGTTTTGTTGATGCCCTGTTTGAATCTATTTCAGGGCTGACCACAACGGGTGCGACGGTGTTGACCGGCCTGGAGGATATGCCACGCAGTATTTTATTTTATCGCCAGCAGCTACAGTGGTTAGGTGGTATGGGTATTATCGTGCTTGCTGTAGCCGTCATGCCAATGTTGGGCATTGGTGGTATGCAGTTATATAAAGCAGAAGCACCGGGTCCGGTAAAAGATAATAAATTAACACCTCGCATAGCAGAAACCGCGAAAGCACTCTGGTATATTTATCTGGGACTAACGGTAGCCTGTGCGTTCGCTTACTGGTTAGCGGGTATGAATGGTTTTGATGCCGTCGCGCATAGTTTTTCTACGGTCGCCATTGGTGGTTTTTCTACCTACGATGCCAGTATTGGTTATTTTGACAGCCATGCGATAGAAGTCGTTGCCATTATTTTCATGTTTCTTGGTGCGATCAACTTTGCCTTGCACTTTACCGTGGTACGCACAAAAAGTTTAATGCCTTTTTTACGTGATGCCGAATTTAAGTTTTATGCCAGTTTGTTGTTTATTATTTCAGCGCTAAGTATTTATGTTTTATACAGTCAGTCGGTATACCATGATTTTTCAGATGCGTTTCGTGAAGGTCTGTTTCAGGCGGTGTCGATAGCAACCACTTCGGGATTTGTTACCGCAGATTATTCTGCCTGGCCGGTATTTATTCCAGTACTTTTATTGTTTGCCAGTTTTATAGGTGGTTGTGCCGGCTCCACTGGTGGCGGCATGAAAGTGATTCGAGTGTTGTTGTTAATCAAGCAGGGACAGCGCGAAATTATGCGATTGATTCATCCCAATGCACAAGTCACGGTGAAAATTGGCAGGCAGCCGGTTAATAATTCAATTATCGATGCTGTTTGGGGTTTCTTCGCTGCTTATGTCGCGGTATTTGTGTTGATCATGCTGGCCTTAATGTTTAATGGGCTGGATCAGGTTACCGCTTTTTCTGCGGTTGCTGCTACCATCAATAACCTGGGGCCGGGTTTGGGTGAGGTCAGTGCCAATTACGCCAGCCTTTCAGAATTTAATAAATTATTGTTATGCTTCTCCATGCTGCTTGGACGACTTGAGATATTTACCTTGTTAGTATTATTAACGCCTGCTTTCTGGCGTAAATAGTGATGAGGTTTGCTTTACTGTAATGAACACTAAACCATCCAGCAATAGTAATTACCGTTTTCATCTGTCACTTTTGCATCCACGTCACTGGTTAATATGGATAGCTCTGGCACTGTATTTTATTTTCACCCTGTTGCCCATGCCAGTCATTGACCGAGTTGCCTACTGGTTGGGTGGGGTTTCCGCAAAAAAAAATCGAAAACGTTTTAATATAGCGAAAACAAATCTGACCTTGTGCTTTCCTGGTAAATCAACTGAAGAAATTGAAAGCATGGTGACTGAGCACTTTAGATCACAGCTTCGTGCTGTGATGCATTATTATATTTTATGGTGGAGACCTGTCGCCACTATTAGAAAAATAATCCACCAATCTGGTTTCGAACAAGTCGCACAATATCAACAACAGGGTAAAAATATTATTATCCTGTTGCCGCATAACGTCGGGCTAGAATTTGCTGGCGTTGCGATATCAATGGAGTATGAAACAGCTACCCCTTATAAACCGATGCGTAATCCGGTTATAAACTGGATGGTGGCGAAAGGGAGGTTGCGTTTTGGTAAAAAAATATTTACTCGTGCAGATGGTTTAAGGC
>JAFLJY010000318.1 GCA_022712755.1 Gammaproteobacteria bacterium | reverse complement strand
TGTTTCTAAACATAATGTACAATCCATAGTGCGAGAAGGTCTTGACCTGCTCCAGTATAGTTAAATAGATGAATTGAATATGAAGTTTATAAGAAACATTGTAGAAAAAGCAAAAGTCCCTTTCGAAAAGGGAGGAAAGCTAGAGAAATACCATCATTTATTCGAAACGATTGATACCTTATTGTTTGTTCCTAACGAAACAACCCAATTAAAAGGAGTGCAGGTAAGAGATGCCGTTGATTTGAAAAGATTTATGGTGACTGTAATTATTGCCCTACTACCTGCTTTATTGTTTGGTATGTATAATGTAGGGTATCAGTATTATGCGGCCGTAGGTTTAGAACCAACTTCGTCTTGGGATTTGTGGTGGGTTGGTATTCAACGAGTGGTACCCATTATTATCATAACCTATGTATTTGGTCTGTTTGTTACAGAGTTTGCATTCTCAGTTATCCGAAAGCATCCAATTAACGAAGGATTTTTGGTTTCAGGTATTTTAATTCCTATGGTAATGCCACCAACAATTCCGCTTTGGCAAGTGGCTATGGCTTCTATTTTTGCAGTAGTAATAGCAAAAGAAGCATTTGGAGGCACTGGAATGAATGTATTGAATGTTGCCTTGGTAGCAAGAGCCTTCTTGTATTTTGCTTATCCATCCGATATTTCAGGTGATCAGGTTTGGGTGTATTTAGGAGAACAAATGACCGTAGATGGATTTTCAGGAGCAACTCCTTTAGCATTAGCAGCCTCAACATTGGAAACCGGCCAAAATGTAGTTCAAACCTTTGCGGCAAGCACTACCGACTTCTCCTTTGCTAATTTGTTTTATGGCTTTGTGCCTGGTTCCATTGGAGAAACATCGGTATTAATGATACTCATTGGAGCTGCAATTCTCGTTTTTACAGGAGTAGGTAGTTGGAAAGTAATCGTGAGTGTATTTGGGGGTGCCTACTTAATGGCACTTTTATTAAGCGTAGTAGGGGCAAATGAATATATGTTAATGCCTGCACACTACCATTTAGTAATTGGTGGTTTAGCATTTGGAGCTGTATTTATGGCTACCGACCCGGTTACTGCTACCCAAACAGAAACAGGTAAATGGATTTATGGGTTTATGATTGGGGTGCTTACCATTATTATAAGAGTATTAAATCCAGCATACCCTGAAGGAATTATGCTTGCAATTTTATTTATGAACGTATTTGCTCCACTAGTTGATTATTACGTGGTAGCAGCTAATAAGAAAAGGAGGTTAAAACGTGCAACGGTCTAACACTTATGTATTAATTTTTACGGCAATTATGACCGTAATTATTGGAGGAATATTATCTTTTACATCTCAGGTATTGGCACCTGCTCAAAAAAAATCAATAGAACTAGACACCAAGCAATCCATTCTAAGTGCAGTTATGCAACTAAAAAAGGGAGACGATGCTTTAGCCATTTATAGTAAGAGAATCAAATCTATGGTAGTTGATATTGATGGAAATTTGATTAAAAAAAACAGAAAAGGAAACCCTATTGTAGCAGAAGATGTTAATATCCTAAAAAACTATAAAATAGATGCTAATAAGCGTGAGTACCCTGTTTATGAGTATATGAATGAAGATGACTCAACTAAGATTGAGGCCTACATCTTACCTCTTTACGGTGCCGGGCTTTGGAATGCAATTTATGGTTATGTGGCTCTTGAAAAAGATTTAAATACTATTAAAGGAGTATCGTTTGGTCATGTACAAGAAACACCTGGTTTAGGAGCAAGAATTGACTCCAAAGAAATTCAAGTAAGGTATCAAGGAAAAACTATTTTTGATGAATCAGGGAATTTGGTATCAGTAATGATGCTAAAAGGTGAGAAGAAAGACCCTTCTTTATTTGGAACACATGAAGTAGATGGAATGTCAGGATCTACGCTCACAGCCAAAGGGCTTAATGCAATGGTAAAAGACTATCTTGGTTGCTACGAATCATTTATTAAGAAAAATCAACATCAGTAATTAATTATGAGTACTGAAACTTTAGAACAACCAGTGGAAAAAGCTCAAAGCGAAGGATTATTCTCTAAAAGGAGAAGAAAGTTTGTCATGGATCCGCTTGATGATGATAACCCGGTAACCATTCAGGTGTTGGGTATATGTTCGGCACTAGCTGTAACAGTAAAAATGGAACCAACGCTCATTATGTCGATAGCGGTGGTATTTGTAATTGTATTTGCTAACCTCATTATTTCTTTAATACGAAATTTAGTGCCGGGTAGAATTAGAATTATTGTACAGTTAGGAATAATTGCTACCCTTGTAACTGTAGTTAGCGAAGTACTTAAAGCCTATAACTACCCCATGTTTAAGGTATTAGGTGCCTTTGTAGGGCTAATTATTACCAACTGTATTGTAATGGGCAGGCTCGAAGCTTTTGCCATGGGTAACAAGGCCTGGGATTCTATACTTGATGGTATAGGTTCTGGTTTTGGTTATGCATGGGTAATATTAGCGGTTGCTTTTTTTAGAGAATTATTTGGTTCAGGTTCGGTGTTTGATTTTCCAGTTTTTGAAGCCATTGGATTGCCAAACTTTCCAATGAATGGATTAATGGTTGATTCCATTGGGGCATTTATGATTTTAGGAATTATTATTTGGGTGCAACGTGCTCGTAACGGTTACGTAGAAAATTAAAGAGTTATGGAATTATTTAATCTCGGAATAAGATCGATTTTTATAGACAATATGATTTTTGCCTATTTCTTAGGCATGTGCTCCTTTCTGGCAGTTTCAAAAAAAGTTACTACAGCC
>JAFLJY010000218.1 GCA_022712755.1 Gammaproteobacteria bacterium | reverse complement strand
AATTTACCAGCACAACATTGCCTTTGTAGTCAGATAGTGAGTGTCTCTGATTTTTGAGATCTGGCAGGGTGAATTTTGTATTTGTAACAGCTGTGTGTGGCTCTAATTGCGCTCCATAAACTAATGATGATAATAGACAAATTAGCAGTAATGCTACAGAAGATTGTAATATTCTGTATTTCACAATTTTAATCCTCCAACATTTTATCAAGAGGCCAACATGAGTAAGTAAGGATGTTTCTATCGTTATGGCCTTCTAGCTCAGCCATTTCCATGCCTCAACACTATGCAATTTCTTTATTCTTCCAGCAACTCTTCCAGAATTGTATTTAAAAACAGATAACCTTTAGCTGTTGTCCGGATTTTATTTTTATCAATAACCAATAAAGATGAATCAATATTTTTAACGGCCGCTTTTAATATCCTGTCATTGAACCCGGTATGCTTTTTAAATGTTGTTATATCACTGCCATTTTTCAACCTTAGCGCATTTAATAAAAATTCAAATACAACATCTGATTGTTTAAGTTGCTGCGAACCGGATAAACCTTTGCCGTTTAATGTGTTGTTTATGTACTGCTGCGGTTGCCGGTGTTTCCAACGGCGAGTGATAGTTAGTTCAGCATTTAATGCTTCAGTTGACGAATTTATTTTATGGGTTATTTTCCCATGTGCGCCCGCACCAATACCAATGTAATCACCGAAATGCCAATAGTTCAAATTATGTGAGCATTGTTTGCCTGTTTTTGAATAAGCGGATATTTCGTATTGTTTATAGTGGTTTTCCGCAAGCAAGTTTTGACATTGTGTTTGCATCTCCCAGATCAAATCACTTTCCGGCAGCACAGGTGTGTGTTTGTAAAAATAGGTATTTTCTTCAATAGTGAGCTGATAATGTGAAATATGCGGCACATCAAATTCACAGGCGGTTGATATGTCTTTTGTTGCCTGCTGTATGGTTTGTTGCGGCAAGGCAAACATTAAATCCAGGTTGATGTTTTCAAACCCTGCCTTTTTTGCAGTTTCAATTGCCGTTAATGCCTGCCTCTGGTCGTGAATACGCCCAAGTGTTTTTAAATGCGAGTCGTTAAAACTTTGTATGCCAATGGATAATCGATTGATGCCAGCATCAAAGAAGGCGTTGAATTTTTCCTGTTCAAAGGTGCCGGGGTTGGCTTCCAGTGTTATTTCAATTTCATCAAATTTAAAAAGCATTTTTGCATGTTCAATAATGGCGTATATCGAGTCGGCAGAAAATAAACTGGGTGTGCCACCACCGAAAAAAATACTGCTTAGCGTTCGCTGCTCAGCATTCTGGTATTCATTGTCCCGGTGTTCGTTATCCAGGTCGATTAACAGTGCTTTAAGGTACAACGTTTCATCAAAAGCGCTGTTTTTTTCAAAGGAGTTGAAATCACAATAAGGGCATTTTTTGACACACCAGGGAATGTGAACATAAAGACTTAATGGAAGAGCGTTTTTCACTGAGGTGACAGACCGGGAAAAGAAAGAGGCATAACCTTAGCAGTTATGCCTCTTACAATGTAGCTTGAATACGACAGGTATTGCTTAAGTACCTGACTGAGGGTTTAGCTGTTTTCAAACCACACTGTTCGGTGTTATTGCACAGAAATAACAATCTGCGCATAAAATTAGGCACTATTTTATTTGGTGTAACTCGAATATTTTTATTAGCTCTGGTGGCAATTCTGGTAGTGAGCCATGCCGCCAATATTAGTTACATCGGTAAAACCAAGACTGGCCAGTATTTTTTCCGCGATGATTGCGCGACTACCTGACTGGCAGTAAATCAGTACCGGGTCATTTTTTTGCAGACGTTCATGAGCTAGAACCGGCAGGATGGCCAATGGGATGTTTTTTGCATCTGGCAGGCAGCTATTATTAAACTCGTCTGTGTTGCGCACATCAAGCAGCGTTGCACCTGTTTGCATGGTTTGACGAATATCGTCACAAGTTAGGTTATTCATGATTTTCTCATATAATGTAAGGAATACTTTATTAACTGCTTTAAGCCACGTAAAGATGCAAGCAATTAAGAGTGTTCTCTTAATTAGATTTTTTCGCTGAAAATGCTAAACGAACAACAACAATGGATAGAGCAAGTACTACGGCTATAGTGGAATAGGTCAGCGCATCTAATATCACGACTATTCTCCTCTTCTAATAATATTAAGGATTAGTATACTCTAATATAATAAAGTTCAATGCATTTTCCAATGATTAATATCAAATCAGTGAATATATTTCTAAAAAGCCTGTCGGAGCTGACTTTGTGAGGAAAAAATGGAGTGCGTAAAAATTATTGTTTTTTGTTTTTAACGTGTGTTGCTGCCGAGTAGTCGTTTGTGAAGCCAAATTATGAGAAGAATGCCAGGAATAGCGATGAGCGTGCAAAACAGGAAGAAACCCGGCCAGCCAAATGCGTCTACCATATAACCTGTCGGTGCAGCGGCAAACACCCTGGGCATGCCCATAAAACTGGTGAGCAGGGCAAACTGGGTTGCGGTAAAGCGTTTATCAGTGAGGCTGGCGATAAACCCGATATAAGCAGCCGTGCCTAAACCCGCGCTTAAATTTTCAAATGCGATAACCACGGTGAGCGTAAAAAGGTCATCACCCACATAACTTAACCAGATGAAGCCTGCTGTTGATATCGACTGCAACAGGCCGAACCAGAGTAAACATTTATAAATACCGTGGCGCATAACCAGCATACCGCCGATAAATGTGCCGGCTATGGTTATCGGAAAACCAAATATTTTTACAATGCCGGCAATTTCTGATTTGGTGAAGCCCAGATCAAGATACAAAGGCATGGTCATTTGCCCGGCCATGGTATCGCCAACTTTATATAAAAACACAAAAGCCAGAATGATAAGGGCATAATCGCGCGTGAAATATTCTTTAAAGGGCTGAAAAACGGCGTCCTGTAAGGTTTTGGGCTTGCCATACTCACCGTTCGGTTCAGGCGCAAGCAGGGTTGCGATTAGACCGGCACTCATTAAAGTCGCCATGATTAAATACACCCAGTGGTACGCCATCTGGTCAGCTAGAAACAAACCACCACCGGTTGCGATTAGCATACCGGTGCGATAACCGCCGACGTAAAGAGAAGCGCCCATGCCCTGCTCATCATCCTGCAGCGATTCACGGCGATAAGCGTCGATAACAATATCCTGACTGGCTGAAAAAAAACTGAGTAATAATGCAGCAATGGCTGTCATCATTAACAGTTGTGAGGGACTGGAAAAGCCAAGTAAGGCAATTGAGACTATCAAGCAGAGTTGCCATATGAATAGCCAGCCACGGCGGCGACCTAACAGGGCGGGGGAATAACGATCCATCAATGGCGCCCAGACAAACTTCAATGTGTAGGGCAAACCAACCAGCGCAAACAGGCCGATGGTACCAAGATCAATCTTTGCCTCAACCATCCATGCCTGCAATAACGAGCCGGTAAGCAACAACGGCAAGCCACCGGCAAACCCCATGACAAAGGCGAGTAACATGCGCCCAGTTAATAAAGACGTAAATACTTGCGACCAGGAAGTTTTGTGTTGTTCGAGATGAGGGTTGGTGTGCTTCAAATTTGCAGACTTAACTTAACGTATAGTCGTAATCAATAATCAAAGGCGAGTGATCGGAAAAACGTTCGTCTTTATAGATGTCAGATGCTGTTACCAGAGGCGCCAGTTTAGGAGTGATAACCTGATAATCAATACGCCAACCGGTATTATTTGCCCACGCCTGGCCGCGATTAGACCACCATGTATATTGGTCGGGCAGCTGGTTGACCACACGAAATGCATCTACATAACCAAGGTCATCGAATAATGTATCCATCCATGCGCGTTCTTCAGGCAGAAAGCCGGAGTTTTTCTGGTTGCCTTTCCAGTTTTTTATATCAATTTTTTTATGCGCAATATTCCAGTCACCACAAATAATAAATTCACGGCGCTTACGACGCAAAGCTTGCAGATAACCGATAAAACGTTCCATAAAATCATATTTTACCTGCTGACGTTCTTCGCTTGCTGAGCCGGAATGCATATAAAGCGAAATAACACTGAGTTTTTCAAACTGGTACTCGATAAAACGGCCTTCGATATCAATGTCATGCCAACCGATGCCTTTTGTTACTTTTTTGGGTTTCACCTTGCTGTAAATAGCAACACCACTGTAACCTTTTTTCTCAGCATCGTGATATTGACAAAAATAACCCTCAGGACAAAATTGTGGGTCAGTGAGCTGGTGCTCCTGTGCTTTGGTTTCCTGGATACAGACCACATCGGGGTCTACCTTTTTTAACCAGTCAAAAAAACCTTTTTTTGCAGCGGCACGAATACCGTTGGTGTTAGCAGAAATAATACGCATGTTGAGGGTATAGCCATAGAGTTATTATTGTGAGCGCGTATGATACCTTAAATTCACGTATACTTCGCAGGCTGAAATACTTAACTTATACAGACAAAAGATGTCAGAAGCGGACATACAAAAAACAATATTTTTCCGCAAATGCACGCGAATAAACGCAAATAAAAACCTTTTAAATTTTTATACCGTAGCCTGTAGGTTGGGGTGATGCACGAA
>JAFLJY010000319.1 GCA_022712755.1 Gammaproteobacteria bacterium | reverse complement strand
ATACTTCGCTTTCGATCAATCCGCGTGCCGGGCAAGGCATTGGATGATGCCTGCGCAATATTTTGTGTTATCTCATGCACGGATTTTTGTAAAAAACCGGCCATGCGCGAAAACGCATTATTCAGGCCTTGCGTGATCATTTGCGGCTGTTCGATCGCACAAAGTCCAAACCGGCGTGGCTTTGACAGGGCGCTATCATCAAGGGACAAGCTTGGTGCGTGACCATCCAGCAAACTCCCGATCAATTTGTCAGCGCCAGCCATGCCATCATAAAGCGGGCGAAAACGCCGCGCGCGAAATTGCGACAATCTGGTCTCACCTGCCAGATCAATCACCAGATCATAACCGCTATAAGCTGGCTGGGCGATGATCGCAATATTATCAAATTGCTCAACGGTTATGAGATCGCAGGCATTGTCGCCGCCCCTGCGGTAAAGCGCGCGCTCAAGCTGTAGCAAAAGGCGCAGCCTGCCAGACAGACCATCTGCTCGACCATTGATGCAAAGATCAACCTGATGGCCGCTCAATGCCAGTGCCTCGATAAGCCATTTATGCCATCGCCAGATCATCGCTGGATCAACAAACACAGCGATGCGCATCAAACCATTGGTTTCGCTATCCGCATTGGTCAAAACAATTCTCCTGCAAGCCAGCCTATGCAACGCATGTTGGCGCTCACTTGCCTATCCGATATTACCACGTCATGAGATCATAGGTGCCCTACGTGTATATCAGCAAGTTTTGACTAAATTGAACGCTAATGGCCCGCATATGCCCGCGATCTGTTTTCTCACTTAATGAACGGCAAAGCCCTGTGCCAGATCATCACGAAAATTTGTACAATCAGGACAAGACGCACTCACATACCCCTTGTAAGGTGAGGGACTGTGTTGATTTTATTTGCGATTAAGGAACAAAAAATGCGCACTTCATTGATTTTCTCGACCATGATCTGTCTGTCATTGGCTTTTACCGCCCTGCTTGTCCGCCCTTCTATGGCAGCCGACGAACTGGTCATCAAGCAAAGCAATTATAGCGTCACGGAAACCCTTGACCGCCTCACCAAAATATTGAAATCAAAAGGCATCACGATCTTTGCACGCGTAAATCATGCAGCTGGTGCCAAAAAGATTGGCATGGAACTGCGGCCAACGCAGGTGCTGATCTTTGGCAATCCCAAATTGGGCACCCCATTGATGCTGGCAGATCAACGCATCGGGCTCGCCCTGCCCCTCAAAGCCCTTGCCTATGAAGACAAGGACAAAAAGGTCTGGCTATCCTACCGTAAAGCGGACGACCTGAAGCAGGCCTACAATATTTCAGCACGCGACAAGGTGTTTGGTAAAATGAAGGGCGCACTTGGCAAGCTGACCGACAAAGCCGTCGCCAAGACCGCTAAGAAGGACATGAGCAAACCCGCTCCACGAGGCTCGCAATAGAACAAAACCCTATGAGGCCTTACGACCTTTGGAATATAAAGCGCTCGGCGCAACGGGCTTACGGGCCCCGCCAAGAGCCGAAACAGGCTGTGCTTTTGAGCTCACACCCGAACGGCGCTGATAAAGACCGCGCGTGCCGCTGACCATTTCGAACTCGTTACTCAAGCCGATAATCGTCTCGGCGGCACCCAGCACAAGGTAGCCGTCGGGAGCCATTTGTTTGGCCATGCGGTTCAAGATGTCCGATTTCGTGTCACGATCAAAATAGATCAATACATTGCGGCAAAAGACAATGTCGAACGTTCCCATTGACCGGTAGTCTTTGAGCAGGTTGAAATGCCTGAAACTGACCATTGATTTGACAGTAGGTTCGACCACCCACTCGGCGCCGTCCTGTTTGAAATATTTCATCAACATAGCAGTCGGCATGCCGCGCTGTACTTCAAACTGGCTATATTTTCCAGCGGTCGCCTTTTTGAGCGCCTCGCTCGACAGATCAGTGCCGAAAATTTCAATTTTCCAACCAGCAATTTTGGCTTTTTGCTCCAGCAGTTCGATGGCCAGAGAATAGCCTTCCTGACCGGTCGAGGCAGCAGCACTCCAGATGCGCAGGCGCCGCGTCTTGGCGCGCTCTTTCAGCATATGAGGCAGCATGGTGTTGCGGAAATTATCAAACGGCGTCATATCGCGAAAGAAAAACGACTCATTGATCGTCATGGCCTCAGTAATGCGTGTCGCCAGCTTTTGCGATCCGGGGCGTTTTAAAGCAACGACCATCTGTGCCAGATCCTCAAAGCCAAATTCGCGCGCTACAGGATTAAGCCGACTATCAAGCAAATAGCGCTTGTCTTCGCCGAGCACCAAACCCGATTGCTCTTTGAGAAAGCTGCGAAGGAAATTAAATTGTTCTGACGTCATGATGTCCTCACCTGAGCAATGAATTAATTTTGGGGCCGATTTGTTCTAACGGTAAAATGGCACTGCAAATGCCAGCTGCTGCTGCAGCGCCAGGCATGCCCCAAACAACACTGGTTTCTTCGTCTTGTACGATAACGGCGCCGCCAGCAGCGGCAATCGCTCTGCCGCCATTGGAACCATCTGATCCCATGCCGGTTAATATGGTCGCCAAAAGGCCGCTACGATAAATTTGCGCGGCACTCTCAAACAAGGGATCAACGGCTGGGCGGCAAAAATTTATTTCGGGCCCTTGATCGAGCGCAATCGAAGCGCCATTTACCGCTGGTTTCAAGCGCATGTGATAGCCCCCTGGTGCCACATAAATTTGACCTGGCGCCAACACTTCGCGGTGTTCCGCTTCGCGTGCAGGCCGACCCGATGCATCACCCAGATGCTTGGCAAGAATAGCCGTAAATGTCGCGGGCATATGCTGGGTAACCAGAACTGGCACATTGCCAATTTTTGGCCCAATCACCGCAAATAGTTTGGCCAGCGCTTGCGGTCCACCTGTCGAGCTGCCAACGACCAAAAGGCGCGGCGCGACCGCAGAAAACGAGCGCAGCTTTGGAGTAATTGCTGGTTTTGTGACCGCTACTTTCGCGCCAGCGCCTGGCTGAACCCTGGCCGCAGCACCAATACGCGACATTGGCGCTCTACGCGCACCGCCCAAGGATCTGATCCTGGCGATAAGGTCTGTGCGAAAACTGGCGGAGGTGGTGATGCCGGAATTGCTATCGGGTTTAGGAATATAATCCGTCGCGCCGAGCGACAAGGCCTTCATGCTGATCTCGGCATTGCGCTGCGTCAAAGTCGAGGCCATGATTATTTTGACGCCGGGCTTGCCTCGCAAAAGCTGCGGCAAAGCCTCAAGACCGTCCATCACCGGCATTTCTACATCAAGAATAATAATGTCGGGCTGGCTGGCGCCAACATCTTCAACCGCTTTTAGGCCATTTGCATGACGCGCGACAATTTCCATGCCGCTCTCTTCGCCAACCCAGCGAGAAACCAGACCGCGCACCACCGCACTATCATCGACAACCATGACCTTGATGGCATGGGTGGATGAAACCGGCATATTCTTGTTAATCAGCGAAGGGGTATTAGCTGCCAATCCCATGGGATCACTACCTGTTGTTTTAAAATTATTCTACCTGGTGAATGAAACCGGCCTAGTCGAGAAGACCGACCTGCTGAAACTTTGTTTCCAGAATGGATTTGTCGAAGGGCTTCATGACAAATTCATCTGCACCAGCTTTCATGGCAATGGAGATATGCTTGGTGTCATTTTCCGTTGTACAAAAAATGACTTTTGGACGATCACCATTTTTTTCCTGACGCAAAGCCTTGATGAAAGCAATGCCATCCATTTGGGGCATATTCCAATCAAGTAGAACCGCATCGGGCATCTGCTCACGGCATTTCGCCAGCGCGATACTGCCATCTGCGGCCTCGTCAGTTTCAAATTTAAAACTCTCCACGATATGCTTTGCGACCTTGCGAATAACGGCGCTATCATCAACGATCAGACAATATGACATATTTGTTTCTCCACCTTGTGAGGCTCGATCAATGGGCTAGCACATTTTCAGCCTGCCCATGAGGATCCTCATGCTTCCAATTTATCGTAGACAGTTCAGGGGTATACTCCCCTCAAGCGGCAACTTCACGGTCACCAAGTTCGAGCACCCGGTCAACATCAAGAAGAACCAGTAGCTGATCATCCAGCATGAATATGCTTTGCGCCACATTTTTCCAACGTGGATCAAGATTGACCGGATTGGCATCAAAGTCATTGATCGGCAAATGCAGAACATCTCCAATGCGGTCGATCACCAGTCCAAAGCTTTCGCGATCCATTTCAATGCCAACCGCCATGGCTGGTTCCCCCTCTTCGCGGGGTGGCAAACCAAGGCGCTCTCGCATATCGATCGCCGTGATAATGCGCCCGCGCAGATTGAGCACGCCAGCAATCTCGGGGATTGCCAAGGGCACTTCCGTCATATCTTTCAGCATAAAGACATCTTGAACCCGGCTGATGGGAAGACCAAATAGCTGTCCGGCGATCATCACCGTCACAAACTCTTCCATCGGGCCATTGTTCTCGTTTCTTGCTTGTGGTTCACTCATGAGGCTTCCTCCATACCAACTCTCACTTCACGAAGGGTCTCAACGAGCCCTTCCCGGTCAAACTTGCCGATATATTCATGAAAACCGGCTTCTTTAGATTGCGCGATGATTTCGGGTTCCGCATGAGATGACAGCGCAATGATCGGCGTGTCTCCCCAATCAGGATCAAATTTGAGTTTCTCGGCGAATTCGATGCCGGTCATGCCAGGCATTTCGATGTCCGAAACAATGAGATCAAAAACGATGCCGCGCTCTTTAAGCGCCAGCGCTTCGCTCCCACTTGCTGCCAGCGTCACTTGATAGCCGGCCGACCCCAGTAATGGCGCCAGCATATTACGGAAGAATGCGCTATCATCAACAAGTAGCAAATTCAGGTTCTTTTGCAGATTAACACCCGCTTTGCGATCATGGCGTATCAGCCAGTCGTCAAAAGCCATTGGCAGATAATGCGAGATCGGAAGAGCACAC
>JAFLJY010000263.1 GCA_022712755.1 Gammaproteobacteria bacterium | reverse complement strand
AACAAGGCTTCCTATGAAATAAAAAAACTACTTTAGACCTGTGTATAAGTTTTTGAAATCATATCAAAAAGGAGGTATTAGGGTTTTGGTTGTAACTCAAAAAAGTTGCGCAAGTTTATATGATTTTGTAGGTAAGGTACTGGAAACAAAAAGCATTCATACGGCCAATAGCCGCACTGATAGCCTTATGCAAACTATGGACTATGACCATGCAGGCAGGTTACTGGAAGTAAAACAGCAACTAAATACCGAAGATGAAATAGTATTGCTAGCCAACGATTACAATGAGCTAGGCGAATTAATCGAAAAAAACTTACACTCCGAAGATAATGGAGGCAGCTTTGCCCAAAGCGTGGATTACAGGTATAATATCAGAGGGTGGTTAACAAGTATAAACAATGCAGCCCTTACCGAAACCGAAAACAAGGCAAAGGCAGATTTGTTTGGCTTAGAAGTAGGCTATAATAACAACCTGCAAACGGGCAACACCCCACGTTATAATGGTGATGCCTCAGGCATAAAATGGAGCACGAATTTAGGACTGGGCGATGTAAAACAACGAGGCTATAATTATGGCTACGATGCCATGAGCCGATTAACAAGCGCAAGCCACACTTCTTTTATTGGAGGCTGGCAACCCGTTAACCCGTATGGGGTAACCCTTGGTTATGACCAAAATGGCAATACCACGAGCCTTACCCGAAAAAATGAGTTAGGGGGAAATTTAGATGCCCTAACCTATAGCTATACTGGCAACCAGGCCATGCGCATAACCGATGCAGGCGATAAAGCCAAAGGCTTTAGAGATGGGCATACGGTTGCAAATGTTGATGATTACGATTACGACCCCAATGGGAATTTAAAAGAAGATAAAAACAAGGGCATTTTACGCTATTCTTATAATTATTTAAACCTGCCCGATACCGTAGAGTTTACCGATAATAAAATGATTGTGTTTGCCTATGATGCTACAGGCATTAAACTCTCACAAACCAATTATGAAAACGGAACAGCCATAACCAAAAGGGATTATGCAGCGGGGTACTTTTACGAAAACGACACATTGCGCTACATAAGTACCGCAGAAGGTCGCATCATTCCCGTCATTGCGAGCGGTAGTGCGGCAATCTCTTATGAGTACCAATATAATATTCAAGACCACCTAGAAAACAACTGGCTTAGTTTTACCACCAAGCCCAAGCAGTGGGAGTTTTTAGCTACCATGGAAGATGCCAATGCCAGTTATGAAGAATCTACTTTTGGCTACGTAGCCGAAACTCGTACGCCATCCACGGCAGCCAATAACACCCCCGGGGGCAGCAAGGCAGCGCAATTAGATATAAACCAACCTGTGGGCCCAGTGCTAAGTTTGCAGGTAGCGGCAGGAGATACCATTAGTATAGAAGCGTACGGGTACTACGAAGGTGGCAGCGGCTATAGCAGCACCAACACAGCCGCAGCCATAATAGGCGTAATAGCAGGAGCCTTTGGTGGCGTAAGTGGAGCAGTAGGTGAAGCAGGCACTATTTACAACAGCTTTAACCAGGCACTGGGTACAGCAGGCTTTGGTGGCACCAATGACGATAATGTACCAGCCGCCTATCTAAACTACCTGCTTTTTGACCAGGACAATGTGTATAAAGCAGGAGGCTTTAAACAGATTACCACCAATGCCAATATGAGCTCCGAGTTAGTTAGTTTTCCTAGCTTTGTGATTACCCAACCGGGCACGATTTATATCTATTGCTCCAACGAAAGTGAAAACGGCAGAGTCTTTTTTGACGACTTAAAAATAACGCATAACGAAAGTTCTGTGGTGGCTACCAATACGTACTTCCCCAATGGCGCACCCATTGCAGGGCTTTCTTTTCAGCGGGCAACCACGCCTGTAAACAGGTTTAAGTTTATAGATAGAGAATACGTAGATGATTTTGGGTTAGACCTTTATGATCATTTAGCCAGGTGGTACGACCCGCATTGGGGAGCAGGCTATACCGGAATTGACGTACTTGCCGATGAATTTTCCTCTTGGTCGCCCTACCAATACGCCTTTAGAAATCCTGCAAGGTATGTGGATAAAACGGGGATGGCTCCGGATGATGTTACGGGTGGTGGACCTTGTGGAGATCAGCCTTGTCCGGAAAAGGCTACAAAAATTGGAGATGCAGGTGTAACTGGATCAGTGAAAATAGGGCTAGCTTTTGGTTTTTCATTTAAAGTTGGTGGTGAAAATTTATCAGTTTTTGTAGATTTTGGTAGCGTTGAATTGGCTTCATTTAATAACTCTACAATTAATAAAGGTGTAAAAGAGACAGAAGGGATTGAATTAGGATTTGGACCTGTAGGTATTAAAAGTACTGTAGAAACTGTTACTGAAACAAAAAACGGGGAATTAACCAAGACGGAAACTCAAACAGTAGGAGGTAATTTGTTCAATGTAGATATGAAGGAAGAGTTTACGACAGTAACAAAAAATCCAGGTTCTTCCAATAATGAGAAAACCAAAAAATCTCAAAATTCAAGTACTGGAGTTTCTCAAGGAGCAAAAGTTGCACTTTTTGGTACTTTAGAAGTTTCAATAGGAGCTAATTCTTATAACCAACCCATGAGTATAAATAAAAAATATGACAATACTTATCCTTCAGACAATACAAGAGTGGTTACTAAAAAGCCAATTCTAATACCAAAAAGATGATGGTATTATTTTTTCTGTTGATAGGGTTATTCTTTGCTAAAGCTATAATGCATTATAAATATTTATCCGAAAAAGATGCTACATTTTTTATAAGCCCAAATACTTTTTTGGATAATATAATGTCATTGAGAAGGAGGGTTTTTTATTTCAAAGTTTATCTTTCTTCTTTGATGTTTCCTGTTTTCTCAAAAAACGGAAACGCAGTTCTAAGGAAAAAAATTAATATCATAGTATTGAGCTTTTATTTGGTTTTTGTTGTCTGGTTGTTGATTAATATAAAAAGTTAAAAGTTTTCATTATTTCCTCATTACTTCCTATCAAGATAGTATCTCGCAGCATACTAATTGATACTCCATTTACTTTATCACTAGGAGGCAAGAAAATAATAACAGATGAGTAATAATCTCCAATAAATCTTGAGTCTTCAAGTTGATCAAAGTTTATTTGACATTGTAGCAAATAATAAGTTGAGTCGAGAAATTCTTTTTCTCCTAGAAACAAAAGTTGGTAGTTCTCAAATTGAGAAGCTAAACCTTTATTCATTTTTTTAAGCCAAAACTCAGTACCCTCCATATTAACTACTCCACTTTTCCCAATTGTTATTTCTTTAGATACTTTATTGTTAGTGAATTTTCTAAGTCTTAAATAATATTTTGAGTCAGCATTATATTCAACGATGAAATCGTTTGGGTACTCAATTTTAAATTGAGTACTTGGCATCCCCCATTTGTTGCATGAATCCAATGTTACATATGCAATGTTTTCAAACTTTCTAAGGTTAGTAGAGACAGAGTATTCTTTTGAAGTTCCTACTTGGTTAGAGTTGTAAATTGCTAATACTAGTAAAAGGTATATGTAGTGCATGAAATTATCAGATGCATTAATAATTATTTACATTAAAGCGGATTTAACTTTAGCCTTGGTGATAAAAGCATCAAGGAACTCAAAAACGAGTTCTTTTTCTTTTGGGGAGAGTTTGGTCACTTCCTGCACCCGGTTAAGGGTAGCTTTATCAATTTCCTGCTTGGTACTGCCTACTAAGAAATCGAGCGAAACTTCGAGTGCACTAGCAATGTTCTTGGCAATCTCTACTGAAGGCGTAATCTCATTGCGTTCGTAGCGGCCAATCACTGCCCCAGAAGTACCTACAATTTTGCCCAGGGCATCCCTGCTATAGTCTTTTTGTTTTCTCAGTTCTACTATTTTTTTGCCTAAGTTCATAACCTATAAATGAATAAAATGCTGTAATAGTTAGCTAATAGTCAAAAATACTTCATCGAAAGGTTAAAAACAAAACGTATAAATTAGGTTATAAGTTTATCTATTGATTACATTTGTTACCGATAGATGAACCTGAAACTAATCAAACTTTTTTTTCAATGGAAATCCACACCATCAAGCAGCAGCTCACCATCGGTCAGGTGCTAACCCACTATGGCCTAAAAC
>JAFLJY010000265.1 GCA_022712755.1 Gammaproteobacteria bacterium | reverse complement strand
TGATGAGATGGATGTGCGCAGATTCCATCAGGGCCAGGGGCTTAGACAGCCTCACGAAAAGGCCGGATATATGGAAGCAATACTTTTTAGCTATACGGTTATTTTATCTTGCAAAACGAGGTGGACCATATATGACCCCGTTACTTGGGTGGTCAGGAGTATTGTGAAGCAAGTTACTTGACCCCCTTTATCCTTAGCCCCCCTTTATCCTTGACCTTCTGTTTTTTTTGATTGACGCGAGACACCAGATTAAATTAATTGCAATAACCCTCAAATCATGTAATACTTTTTGTATTACGCAAGAAAGAGGTGTTAAAAATGAGCACGCGATCTGTTCGATTAGATGATGAAGCTGACATTGTTTTAGAAGACATAATAAAGCGAACCGGAATGAGTATTTCAGATGCCATCAAGCAAGGGCTGATTGCTTACCATGAAATTGCAATGGCCAATGCTCTCAAGCGACCCGCAGACTTTTTTGCTCACTTTGAATTGGGCGAAGGTGGTCATACCATTGGGGCTGCGCGCACAGTTAAATCATTGCTGAAAGACAAAATTAAAAAAAATATTCAGCGAAATAAAAAATGATCCTTATTGATACGGGGCCATTAATTGCATTATTTGATCCTAAAGACCCTGACCATAAAGCCTGCCATAAAGTTCTCAAGACAATTGAAGACCCGTTGTACACTACGGAAGCTGTATTAACTGAAGTTTTATACGCATTCGATCCTGGCAGTAGAGGTGCAGAAGGTATTAAAGACTTTTTTCTAAGTGATTACATCACACTTCATGCGCTAACAATAGAAGATATTGAACGCACGTTTAGCTTGATGAATAAATATAGCGATTTGCCTATGGATTTTGCGGATGCCACATTGCTTACATTGGCAGAGAAGCTAAAAACATCAAGGATATTTACATTGGATTTTAATGATTTTAATGTCTATCGCTATAAAAAAGGGCACAGGTACTACACGCTTGACCTTATCGGCAGGAAATTACTGGAATGATCAATAATCGGAGTTCCTAACTACGCCACACGCAAAATCTCGGGTTCTGCAAACTCACCGTTTTTCTGTCATCCTGAGGAAGCCGAAGGGCATAGCCAACCACCTAAAACACCCCATTAACCCAAATGGCAGCCTATACTAGAGCAATAGTTTTTCAGGTATTGAAAATAAAATAAAAAAACGAAATGAATTCGTAGGAAGCGAGGTTCTTAATGGTGCAACGAGGTAATCAAATGCGGTCAGAACAAATAAAAGATGAAATCAGCAGATTGGGGTTATCAGAAAAACTTTTGCTTGTTGAGGATATATGGGATTCTATAGCTACCAGCAATTCAGAAATACCCATGGCAACATGGCAAAAACAAGAACTTGAAAAAAGATACAAAGCATATAAAGAAGGAAAGCTAAACCTTCATGATTGGGAAGATGTGCACAAAGGTTTGCGTGACAAGCACACATGAAGCTGCGCTACACGGAAAGAGCAAAAGATGATCTAGAGTTGGCTTTTGCGTGGTAAGAAAAACAAAGAAGAGGATTAGAATTTGAGTTTTTGGATTGTGTAGAGATTGCCGTAAAGTCAATACTGAAAAATCCGGAATTATATAGAATTTATTACTCCATTTTTAGGGGATGTGTGATTAGACGGTTCCCATTCTCGGTTTTCTACACAGCCGAAGGAACAGAGATTGTGGTGCATTCAGTTTTTGGCAATAGGCAAGATCCTTAAAAAAAACCATAACATTTAGCCGCTAACTCCTTGTGACAAATAGATGTCACTACTAAATAATAAAACGAGAAAATAAAGATTTTTTGACAAATAAGTGAGATGGTCAGGAGTATTGTGAAGCAAGTGACTTGACCCCTTTTCTTTGTCTTTTCTTTGTCCATTTGTTAGAGTTGTGCATACAAGAGTTGGGGCAGGTTAAAGAGTTTTATGAAGAATGTGACTTGCCTTTTTTTATCAGGGGTATTGTGAAGCAAGTGTCTTGACCCCTTTTCTTTTCTAATTATTTTTACGTATTCTTTTCTTAGTAGTCTTTGCATAGCATGGCGTGGGGATAGCAAAAATAAAATGACTAGTTAATAATGTACTTGACCCCTGAAAGGCTCAAACAAAAAATCAATCGAGTCTGACCCCTTTGATTCCCTTTGATTCCCTTTGATTCCCTTTGATTCCTTTGATTTAAGTCAAGATTTGACCCCTTTTTTTCTTTTTTTCTTTTTTTCTTCTTTTTTTCCTATTGTGTAGATTTGTGTTGGCTTGATTACTTATATGATCTATAATCAGGTCGTATAAGTGGTCTTTTCGGAGAATAGTAATGGTTCATACCGTTTTAGCTGATGTAACTACCAGCATATCAGAATTAAAGAAAAACCCGATGGCTGTTGTTGAGCAGGGCGAGGGTTTTCCTGTGGCTGTTTTAAATCGTAACCAACCCGCTTTTTATTGTGTTCCCGCCGAGGCCTATGAAGCTCTTATGGATAAACTTGAAGATGTAGAACTGTCTGCGATTGTTGAAGCAAGAAAAGAACAGGAAGAAATAGCGGTTGATATTGATGAGCTATAAGCTTTTATTTAAAGCTGATGCCCTGAAAGAATGGAAATCGTTGGATAATTCGATTAGGAAACAGTTTTTAAAAAAACTAAAAGAAAGGCTTATCAAGCCGCGTGTTGAACCATCTAGGTTATCTGGCATGAAAAACTGCTACAAAATTAAACTTCGTAGTAGTGGTTACCGATTAGTTTATGAGGTTCGTGATTTGCAGTTGGTTGTTTCTGTGTTCGCTGTCGGTAAACGTGAACGGAATCTTGTTTATAAGGCAGCGATTAAACGAATATAAATTAGCAGATAACATAATTCACTACTTAAGTGAATTATGAGGGCAACCACTAACCCCTTGTGTCAGGTTAGTAGTCGTTTCT
>JAFLJY010000217.1 GCA_022712755.1 Gammaproteobacteria bacterium | reverse complement strand
TTTGGTTTTTGTACGGTAGCGCCCGCCAATAATGGCGTTGCACTAATACCAAAATATCAATTCTGGCGCACCCACAAAAAAATAAAAAAAGGTTTTATCTGTGTTCATCTGCGTTCATCTGTGGAAAAATATTTTGTTTTTGAATGTCAGTTATGTGTCGCTAGCCGACATGCCATCAACTTATGCTTTCCCTGGAACTTTACGTTGACTAAAACGAATAAGCTATGGACTCGAGTACAAATGAAATATCCGAGCTAGTAATAAATGGTGTCCTCGGCAGGGTTCGAACCTGCAACCTACGCCTTAGGAGGGCATCGCGCTATCCAATTGTGCCACGAGGACTTATAGGGTGTGTATGTTAATTACATTGCTGTATAAGTAAAGCATTACTGTAATTTATGAACTAAATTCTCAGCTTTTCTGTCTGCTTTAGCGTGATGCGGAGCGCCGATCCTGTTTTTGCATGAGATGAGTTAGCTTTTTCCAGAGATAGGATTGTGGTTCGTTTTTTGATGTCATTACATAATTAAGAATGCTTAAGTCGCTGAGTGTGTGTGACATTGTGTTTTTGTCCTTGCGCAAGCCACAGAAAAGAACCTGGTCAAAGGCTTTTACTTCGATGCTGCCTTCAGGTAAAAGAAAACAATCATCGCCTCGTTTTAATAATAAAGTAATGCAGGAAAGGTTTTTGTCGTGATTTACCGGATCGCGGGTAATATGTTTTAGCTCAATGCTGCGACCATAACCCAATGCCTGAGCGATAGCGGGTGTTTTGTCTTTGTCAATATTGACTGTCCAGATATAAGGCGGGTTATCGCCCATTATGGCACTTAAACGGCTAATGGTAACGTTTGCCCATTCCTGTTTTTCCTTGAGCGCCAGATTAATAAAATCAAGTAATAGTGGTGCAATTAAAATGGCACGAATTTTTCTGGCAATAACTTCACTGGCTTGCATTGCCAGATGGGCAAGTGGAACAAATTCATCGTTGTCTTTGTGGGCTTGTTTTTGATAATGCTCATTTATTTTGGAATATAATAATTCATTGACCATAAAGTTTTGGCGGCTAACAACAAATACAGATTTATTTAACTGACGTGCAGTCATTATTATGGACAAATTGTTGGAGTCATTTTCTGTGCCTGCAATTACGCCTGCTGCTGTGTCGATTCCGGCTTTTGCCAGGGTATGTGCATCCGTTCCTGTACCGATAATAAATTTCTCATTAGACTGGTTGCTGTTAATAAAAATATTTCTTTTCTCTGTATCCGGGTCAATGATAATTGTTCTAATGTTTTTTTTATGCAGCTCCTGATAGAGCTGTTTGCCAAAGCGCCCATAACCCGAAAGAATCCAGTGTCCCGGTTTTATATTAATTGGCAAACTCAATGAGCTGCCGGGCGCACCTGTCAACCACTCATAAATTAAATGCATGGAGGGTGAATGTAATGCCATACTGAAAACATCAGCAAAGGTTTCAAACGGGTTGATGATGTGATCGGTACCAAATGAGAGCATGTTGTCTTCATGTTCTTTATGTTCAGAACGGCAGACAACGGTAACATCGGGGTGCAATAATTTACTGCTAATAGCAATTTTTAAATTGGTTTCATCAGAGGCAGTTACGGCAATAACGCCACGGCATTTGTCCATGTCCACGCCTGCAATTTCTAATGTTGCCGGGTCTGATGCATCAGCCGCAAGGCTGGGTACATATTCAAGCAATTCATTTAAGCCCCGTTCGCTGATGTCTGCTTTTTGTTCAATAACAACCGCGCCAAAATTTTCCTCCAATAATGCATCAACAACGGCTTTTCCAGTTTGACCGTAACCGCAGACAACATAATAAGGTCGGCTAATCTTTTTAACGTCGCGTTTAAAGGCTGATTCTTTTACTGCAGCCTGAAAATTTTTATCCTGGAAAAGTGCGATAATTGTACCTAAGGCATAGAACCATGAGATGACGGTCATGTAGATAATAGCTATCGTCCACAGTCGTTGGGCTTCGGTCAGAGGGTAGGGGATTTCCCCTAAGCCGATGGTGGTAGCTGTGTAACTAACAAAATAAAAAGCATGAAATATGCTCATATGCCAGGTATTGCCGTTGTCATCAATGCCCGGTATTAAGGTCAGCCCTAAAATGGCAATGCTATAGACAAGCACAATTAAAATTAGCGGCGTACGCATACGCCGTAAAATTAATGAGGTGACTTCATTCATTTTTCTTAGTGTATTGAATGTTGTTTAGAGTCTGGTTGATATTTATCTTTTGAACATAGAAGCTTCTATGGTAAGCAGAACAACTGAAATGATATTGGCTAACATCGCGCCACCACTTAGTGCGACAATCGTTGCCATTGTGCCGGGTCTTAACCCTGTTTGATAGACATGTTCTGCAAATACCCAGACGATGGAGGCGGCAGTGAGCTGTACCATAGCAACCAGACTGGTTGCCAGCAACATCGCCCCCATTTGTGAC
>JAFLJY010000216.1 GCA_022712755.1 Gammaproteobacteria bacterium | reverse complement strand
GGGTCAGGGTGGTCCCATCAAGCAATCGTCTTGGTATCTGAAGAGCATTTCTAAGGTTGTAGCAACGATTGCAGTTGTTTTGATATTTGGGATATTTATTGGCGCCGGTCATGGTTTTTTTTATGGGTGGATATTCGACCTATGGAACAATGTAAATGAAGCTCAGGCAGCAATTATCACATCAGCTTTTACTCTTGTTTCTGCTTTTATTGTCGCCGCTTTGCTCCCTGTCTTGTTTGAAGACAAGTTGACCAACCTAAATGAAGCAGCAGCAGATGCGAAGGAAGTGCAATCAAGGATAGCGGCGTCAGTGAAGAGCAGTGGGGATGAGGCATTATCACTGGTAATTTTGTTGAAGAAACACCTGCTGGATACCGTTGGTTTTTTGGATACTGACTTCGAATTTACTGATATGGAAGATGTAACTCTTAAAATCGGAAAATTATGGAATAAAACGAATTTATTATGTCAGGGCTTTATAAAAGAAAGTGGAAAACACAAATCTACTTTAGATAAGCTGGACGGGAGTCACCGTATGAAGGGGCCGTATATAGAAAAATTAAGAGTTTTGGGAATTGTCAATGACGAGGACTTTGCTAGAATTCACGAGATATATCTCGTATGGAATGCGGTGAATAAGAAGGGTGAGAGCGGCATTGATTTGGCTACCTTAAATCAAACCAACCGTCTTGTGCGAGAGTTGCAGGAAAGTTTTAATCGGCAGTATTAAGAAATAATTCAAATTATCTACCGTTTTTTGGTGAAATATATTTTGCCCCTCAACTTGTGGTCGAGGGGCAAAAAAATCAATCATCGTGATATCGCGGCTCATCGCGTGCTTTTGGGAGCATGAAAAAATATTCCGCCTGATCATCATCTTGATTTGAAAATTTTGGGATCGATTTTGTAGAATATTTCACAGCTTTAGCGATGTCATCATCCACAAACCTGACGTGGACACTCTCAATGGGATTTTTGTATGCTGCTTTGGTGGAGTCGAAATGCTCTTTAAAGCTGGCCAGCGGGTTGGTATAACCGTCTTTTCTGCGTTTATAGTATCGGTTAATGGTGTCGGGGTGCAGCATATAAAATGAATGAACATGAAGTGTTTTCTCTGTCATGGCCATTTCTGAAAACTTTTGATTTCCGCATTTGGCAAAGGGGTGGTCTATGAAGCCAACAACTTGCGGGTGAAGTGGAATCTTGTTTTTTCTAGAATAATTTCGGATCAAAGAATCTCTATATCGATGGAAGTAGCGTTCCATACATTTTACAATATCTTTTGGAGTCATCGTATCGGGTTCGCCTTGCACAGATGTGGGCAATAGTTTTTTGTCCTCCATTCTGTTGAACATGAATGTTACATAAAGCAATAGATAACCTTGATTTTTGAGTTTGCTGATATGGTTTAGTAAAACCAATATTTAGATCATTTCGTAAGTGCATATTTTGTCATATCCTCGAATTCGATTACGCGATCGACATAGCGAGCCATGTCGATATCGATCTTCTTCGAGGATATGAAGATCCCATCTGAGGATGGGATCTTGCATAGATCTAAGGGCAAACTTGAATAATTCTTTGTCATGAATATTTTGAATGTTCATGAGTGTTTCTTATAGAATTAAAAATATATCTTGATTGCTTAGACTCGAAGATAGAAAGAGTTTGAAATTTTAAAAATTAAGAAGAAATTTGAATACAATTTTATTAATAGGTGGGATTTGCTCCCATCCATTTTGCCTACCTAACAATCAGAGGAATCTTTAGAGATTTGCTCGATCTAAAGTTCTATTTCTAATCTATATTCAGCTTGACTCAGCCTACTTTATATAGGTATGAGTGAGGCGATTACTAGTGCAAACTCCACGTTGATCTTTCCTTGATTTAGGCCGCAGAATATTCGTAAAAACGTATCTGTCAATCACGTTTAGAATTTATGTAGGCTCGAATATCTGACACGAGAAACCCCACGCAATGGGTTGAAAGTTTTAATTTTTTCGGGAAGTTGGGGTCATTTTTTTCCAAGCGCCAGAGTGTGGTTTTGCTTATACTTAATATCTTGGCAAATTCGGAGGATCGTACAATGCGATCTATGGATTCGCTGGGATGGTCATTGGTGTTCAAGGTCTTGTTCTCCATAAAATACTACTGAATGTGTTTGCCCGATTGAAGGCAAGTTGTCGTGTATGCAGATAGGTTAGGAGGGTTTGGGAACCGACAATAGTCAAAAGCGAGAATTTTATTTTGCCACACCCCCTTTTTTTTTTGAAGAACCTGTTGTTGCAAATCGAGCTCCTGATCTAGCAGCTTATTCGAAGTGAATAAAAAATTGATTGCTTGGGATTCAAAGTCTTCATGTTAACTTGACAACTTCCATCAGATGATTTTCCCATCGACTTAGGGCGTCTCGTTTTTCATCATTATAATTATGCTGGTTGTAGACACGGTCCGTTACAGTGTTGGAGCCGCCAACATGATTTACCGCACGACTTGCAATTTCACGTAGTACGTTGGCACGAACCATTCCGGTGACCACTGTGCGACGCATGTCGTGCACGCAAACATCAGTCAGATTTACATTTCCGCGTACGCGTCGCCAAGCACGACTGGGCGCTTTTGCCTCGACGGGTTTCCCTGTAACGGGCGAGGGGAACAAATATTCTGAAGGATATGATCGTTTTGCAGCTTGGGAAATGAGTTTAAATGCACTCGGTGGAAGGGGTACAATATGATGCGATTTGTTTTTTGCAGTTTTGGAGGGAATATTTAGGAATCGCATTTGTT
>JAFLJY010000215.1 GCA_022712755.1 Gammaproteobacteria bacterium | reverse complement strand
AAGAGACCAAATATTTAGCCAAAACAAAAATTTACTGAACTATTGCTTCTTTTCGCTCGCGTTCATATTCATCATATGATTTATTGGCGTCTTCCATACACTCGTCATATTGAGATGGCGGGAGTTCCAAACCCTCGATTCGGTTACTAGTCTGAATACCCCCATAGACTCCTCTATTCGAGCAACCAGTCAAAACGAGGAGCACTAGAAATAGTGTTATCGCTTTGTTGCTGCACCCAGAGACGCCAAACATGATCAATACCATCAGTAATTTACTCATGGCTTACAGCCGCCATGCTCTTCAAAGTAACGCACTAACACCAGCATTGCATTGTCCGTGGCGTATTGCTCGCTTCTTAGCTCCATAAAGCGAATAATAGCCGGCACATCAAATAACTCTTTTGGCTTCTTACAATACACTTTTCCCAGATAATCCGTCCGTTCGTCGAGCGTAGCTAGCAGGTCAAGAGCTCCGCCAACATAAGCCCGGATAATCGGATGATCGCTGCATTCGCCGGAAGATGAATGACAGATGTCAGAAATCTGCTTCATCGTCAGCGCGGTAGCGCTGGGCGCATGCAGGGGTAATAACAGGGTAACAAGGGTGGTTACGAGCAAACGAACATTCATGGGCACAATCCTCTTGATATAATTACTGTAAAACGATAATATATTATCTCAAAACAACTATGTCAACTGGAGTTTATATGACCCGTCAATTTTCACAGTTAATCGCCTTAGGCTGTATGGCAATACTTATTGCGGCCCCCATTACCGCTCTGTATTTCTTGATCAATATTGAGCTATTTGCCGCCATGGCTAGAAGTAACTTAGGCCTGCCGATACAATGGCAGACCGTCTCCGACATGCAGTGGTACAGCTTGTGGCTGTTGACCGTCTTTTATGTTGCCACCGGTTTGGCTGGCCTCTACTTTTTACGCCGCGCATTCTCCAACTTCGCGAAAGGGCAGCTCTTTAATCACAGTAATAGCCGCGATCTACGACTGTTTTCAATCTTTCTGTTTGCACAGGCACTTGCCAAGCCCTTGCACTTCTCTATTTCCAGTATGCTGTTATCAATGAATCATCCTGCTGGCCAGAAAATGCTCTCTGTTTCCTTTGGAAGTGATGAAGTTAAAGTGATCGCACTGGCCATGATACTGTGGGTAATGAGTGATCTATTAGTTAGAGGCAGCAAGCTCGAAAGCGAAAACAAGCAGTTTATCTAGAGGATCTCAATGCCTATTATTGTTAACCTGGATGTCATGCTGGCTAAACGTAAGATTCGCGGCAAAGAACTTGCCACTGAAATTGGTATTACCGAGCAGAACTTATCGCTGCTGCGCACTGGTAAAGTTAAGGGCGTGCGTTTCTCCACACTAGAGAAAATCTGTCAGATTTTGGAATGTCAGCCAGGTGATATTCTCGAATTTGTTCCGGACGAATTGAACCCAGACCTTGCCCACATCATGAGAACTATAAATATCTAAAATACGTGAACAATCCATCATCACGATTTTGGCAAGTTTTGCTGTTGCACTAGTACAATAAACTTGGCCCGTAAAACCCTCATTGTATAACCTCGGTATAAGACCACAATGATCAAGATGTGCGTGAGTAAGGAGAACAAACATTAGTTCTCTTGGATTGAATGGAAATTTCTGCATGTTTTCTTTGCCAGAATCTTTGGATCCCTGATGCATTCCACAGTCAACTAAAAACTTTGTATCCGATGACATATGATGCATGAGTGAACAAGAACCAGTAATGTTTTTTTGTTGCTCCAATAAATTTTACTTTCACAAGTAATGCTCCTTCTAAAATGTGTCTTTATTTTGTGATGCTGCCAAGTACTGCGGTATTTTATTTGTCCACATATCGCGTTCTTTAAAAAACCAGGGCGCAGGGTGGTCATTTTTTTCTTCATCCTGCCATATCCTAGCTAAAGATATTACGTAGTTCTGACCAGATCCATCAATTCCATTAATGTCCAATATTGAATCAGGCTCAACCATAATAGATTCATTGATTGAACTATATTTATATTTTGAGATGTCTAGCAAATCACTCTAATTTGCGCGATAAGCCTTTTTCTCCATTAAAAAACCTTTTCTTAATATCCGTTTTGTCGATATTTCTATTGTTATAAATTAATTCACCAATGTCGGTTATGTGGTGTTGACAGACTAATGATAACCACAATACGACCGGCCGTTATGCGTGGCGGAAGCAGACATACAGGGGAAGTTTCAGTGCCCACCAAAATATTTAAACATATGTCTGCTATCCCTCCGTCTCTTTTTATTTTTCATTCTTTAGTTGCAATAAGACAGTAGGGATGCAAAACATGTTTTGCATAAAAGCCATATCTTTCCTGAGCTCCCAGGCAGTTCTCAGGGACGAAAGGACAGGTGAAGTCGGGACTAACGTTTTTTATCCGTGCGGTTACCTTTTCTTCAATGAACGGATCATCGTAGCTATTACAGTTGTTTCCTTCGTCCCAAGTGCCATCGATGAAGTCTGACAGATCAAACTCAGTATTCTGTTCCCATGCCTTAACTATCTTCCTGCTTTTGATCGAGGCAATAATTTGGATATCACAGCTTACGTATGGACTGTCAAAAAAATTAGCTAACGCACCTTTTAAAGGATCATTTTCTTTGAGTAAGACTTTATTCCAGAACCGCCAACCATTAAAGTTGGCGACAAGATCGGCAAAGGAAAAAATACCAGTCGTGCTATAACCAAACTTTCCTGCTTCCTGCTGCCTCCCCCACTCGAGCGCCTGGTTAAAAGTATAATCGTCATACCGGGTCAACTCATAATACTGCCAACCTTCGGCAAAAAAGTGACCGAGTTTGTCGAGTCCGATAAGATGACCATTGATATTGACGACATCACTCAGCTCCTTAAGGTTTAGCGAAAAGCCTTCGATGTAATCTATATCACGATAGATGGAATCGTTTAATGATAAAGAGTAACTTTGCTTGGCCAGTAAATTGCGTAACTGTTTGTCCAGATCATAACCCTTTAGTCCCCAGGATGCGGTTAAGGATTGAAAGATGGCTTTTCTTAGTTCGGTATAGAGAATCTCTTCATCACAGGCTTCGTATTCTTCTGTAAATTCTTCATCATCTATGGCACTTATAAAATCGAAACCACCAGCATCATCTTGCTGTGCATTGGCTTTCTGAACTCCCTCTTGAATACGCTGATTAATAATCCTATTAATAATCCTCTGGCTATTATCAAGTTCAATATTTCTCGGTGTTACGCTGTCTATTTCAGCCGCAAAACCAGCTTGAGACACAAAAACACTAATTAAAATAAATAAGATAAATATCTTTTTCATATTAATAATTAAAAGGGATATCTGGGGGCAGTATAGAATGGCACTAAGTATACCTAATAATCTGCGGGTTGGCTTTTTCTCAAAGTCTGCTTTGTATTGTTTTCACTGTGTCCGGCACATTTTCCAAATGTCGCCTTTGTGGTGACCTGGTGAATTGAGATAGAAACGTTGAATGTCGTCTATGTAAAACATGCCTTATTTACAAAGAAGACATTAAGATCTCTCATGATTTTCTCCCTGTGCAATCCTTAACGCCCCTTCGCTTATTTGTACTATCCGAGCATTTTCGGCCATGAACAGACGTTCAACGTTTGAGTTAAGTGACCTTGTTATGTGATGATTCTTACGTCCTAACGTGAGGAATACGATCAGAGAGGCACAACCTTGTTTGCACACGGTCCCTTCTCACTTTGTCCGATTTCGTATTCTACTTTCTGGCCATCACTGAGCGTCGCATAACTGCCACCGCTCTGGATTTCAGTATGATGAACGAACAGATCTTTCCCTCCATCGTCTGGAGTGATGAAACCGAAACCTTTGTCTGCATTGAACCACTTTACTGTACCTGTACTCATGTCGTATTTTTCCTCGTTATACTAATATTAATTAAACTGCTGTATTCTGACTTTATTGCAGAATTATTTAACAACACGCATCATAACTGAAATGCGCTAATCATTCTTCGATACATAACATTTGAACTGTGGGATATTCAGTTGTCACACCATTGACTGGAGTGGTAGAACTATCCGAGATGATAAAAAATCAGTTCATCAAGTATTGGATAAAAGCGGGTATAATCAGGTTAAAATATTGAGTTTTCTGATTCTCATCTCATGAGTACCCAATATGCCAACAGGTTACAGAAACTATCTATCGTTGAAGCACGAACATAAGACTATTCCATATGGAGGTATAGGCGAAATACGCGAAGATGGTGATGCGAATTATGGATTCAAAAATATAAAAGGCAATAACAGACTTCTCGATACAATACCTGAGCTTAAAAGTGATCCAGCACTTATGGCACTAGTAAGAGCTATCAATGCTCCGAACACTGGAATCTTTTCAATAGGCTGCGTCAGTGATCGCTATAAAGATAAAAATCAATTCCGTCATTCAGGTTATGTCGAATTCTCGTTTAATTCAAAATTATACATAGCGGATGCTGGTCATTACTTCCCACTATTTTTTAATTTTGATCATTTACTTGAAAAGAATGATTACACCGTCAAGGTCGAGTTTAACTGGTCGATTCAGCCCGTAACATTTATCGATAAAAGCGTAACGGGTTATACCTGTACAATTTACCTGAACACCTATTTTGTTGAATCAGAAAAAGCGGCCATAAAAGCATGGGAAGAGACGCTTCGTATATTAGGTCGATATCTGGGTAATATACCCATCGAGCACACAGATTATATTTTTTCTATCTAACAGACTGATAAATGTCTCATCGCGACCGGCTGAAATGGGTCGTAAATGCTCTGTCAGGACTATTTTCTGGAGGTCTGCTTTGCAATGAATTGGCCCTTGAAAGGAATTTTGTCTCAATGGCTGCTTAGTGGTGTTCTGGTCGATTGAGGCAGAAACTTTAAATATCATTTTGAAAACATAGTGACACTCGCAGCCCAATCATAGAGGCCCATACCACAATCACTTATTTAAGCGGCATTAAGATTTATCTTTTGGATACCACTAAGATTAATACGTTTTTTTGCCTGCCATAAATCATAAGCATCCTGCATAGAAAGCCAGCTTTCAGGGCTACGGCCTAGAGCCTTAGATAGGCGAAGTGCCATTTCAGGGCTAATACCACTTTGCGTTTTCAGTACTCTATTGAGAGTAGATGCCGCTACATTAAGTTGCGCCGCTAAATAACGGCAGCTTAAATCAAATGGCTCCATGTAAGTAGCCTGAATGAACTCACCAGGGTGCGGAGGGTTGTGCATAGTCATTAGTGATAATCCTCATAGTTGATGATGTAAATATTGCCATCGGAGAACTCAAAAGTAATACGCCAATTTGCATTTGCTGTAATTGACCAATAACCTTTGAGACTACCTTTTAGTTGGTGTAACCGATAGCCTTGGATATCAAGATCTTCAATATGATGAGCCGTATCTAGGGCAATAAGCTGCATGCGAAGTTTTTTAGCATGTTTTGCTTGAATGCCTTTTGTACTACCAGAGGAATAGAATTTTTCTAGGCCTTTGTGCTTGAAGGACTTAATCATTGGCTAAGTGTAGCGTGTTGCGCAACACTGTCAAGTTGATTAACGATTGGATGTGATACATTCTTGCGCTGTTAGTTGTTAATCGAAAGATTATGCCGCCTACCGAATGTCTCCTTTGTACGAATTTTCTTACTTTCAGTTATTTTTGCCAAGGTTGCATATGTGGTGGAAACAGCCAAGAATAGGCAATACCTAAAGTAAGTGATTTGAGCTAGTATTGCATCAGTACCAACGGGTCAAATCAGATCAGGCTCTATTTGATGGAGGTAAAATAATATAATGATAGACGAGCAATTATTACGTTACAGTCGGCAAATAATGTTGCCGCAGATAGATATTAACGGTCAGCAAAACCTGCTTGACTCGTGTGTGTTAATCATTGGTATGGGTGGGCTCGGTTCGCCGCTGGCATTGTATCTGGCGGCATGTGGTGTTGGTGAAATTATTATTGCTGATGATGATATTGTTGATCTCGCTAATCTGCAGCGTCAAATCATTCATAACAGTAACAACATTGGCATGCTGAAAGTGGATTCAGCCGCGCAAAAGCTTGTTTCACTAAACCCGGAAATAAAAGTCAGTGTGATCGCTGAAAAACTAACGGGTGAAAAACTAAAACACAATGTACTACGCGCTGATGTAGTGGTTGATGCCACTGATAATCTGGCTGCAAGACTTGAGATAAATCGACAGTGTTTCTTCATGCGTAAACCACTGGTCTCCGCATCGGCAATCCGTTGGGAAGGACAGTTAACCGTATTTGATTCGCGCCAGCCCGCAAGTCCCTGTTATCAATGTCTGTATGGACGACTCGGTGAAGTCGGGCAAAGCTGTAGTGAAAATGGTGTTGTCGGCCCGGTGGTTGGCATGCTTGGCTGCATGCAGGCCAATGAAGTGATTAAGCTAATAATCGGTGCAGGAACTTCGTTAGTCGGGCGAGTATTAATGCTTGATGCATTAACCATGGAATGGCAGGTTATTCGTTTGAAACGTGATCCTGATTGTTCTGTTTGCGGTTAATCATCACCCCAGACAAGTTCACCGGTGCGGGTTAAATCATAACCTGTTAGGTTATCGGCTAACTGCTGGCAGGCAGGTGATTTTAATCGGTTGATTAACTCCTGAAATAAACGCCGAAACCAGATTGCTTTGGGGATGGCAAAATCAAAAGATTCCCAGCCAAAAGAAATAAAATCAAGCCCATATTCGGTGGCGGCTGCACGTACTCCGGGTGCAATGTCGGCATCACCCATAGCCACGGCAGCGGCGGCTTCACGTTCTGATAATGCAGTAGTAACCCCGTTAAGCTGGTCCACATTTAAATTAAAGTGACATAATTGTTCCATAAAAAAACGTTGTGCGCCGGCACCATTTTGTCGTAACGACCAGCGTAAGGGGTGGTTAAAAATTTCTTTAATTGTATGCCCCGCTGGCAGTGCATTGGCATTGAATATTAATCCCTGTTCACGCCTGAAGGCATGGATCAGTACCCAGTTATTTGCTTCTGCGTGTTGTTTAAGTAATGCCGGATGACGGGTGCCACTTTCACTGTCAGGTCCCCAGTGAATACCGCATACATCAATACGACGTGATGCTAATAAATTAAGCCCTAACTGTGTTGCCGTTGGACTGTAGTTGATTAGCGCATAAGCACCGGTAGCGGTAGCGTAGTCAAGCACAACACGATAAAGCAATGGGTCATCGCTGCCCGAGATAATTAGCCGGTCAGTGAGCAGGCCGCCATGTGAGGAGTCAAACATCCATTTATCAA
>JAFLJY010000249.1 GCA_022712755.1 Gammaproteobacteria bacterium | reverse complement strand
GTCTGTTTCGGTACTGAATACTGGATCATAAATTACCGGAATGTTGGGATAATCGATAATAATCGAATGAATTGCCATGGCAATCTCGGCACTGCCAACCATGCCAATTTTTATTGCTGCGATGGGCATATCTTCCAGAATCGCACGCGCCTGTTCAATAATTAAATCCGCAGGCATGGGTGCAAAGGAGATAACATCAACCGTGTCCTGCACGGTGACGGCAGTAATAATAGAAGCTGCAATACAACCATGACTGCTCAGGGTTTCAATATCAGCCTGGATGCCTGCACCGCCAGTGGGGTCGGCACCAGAAAAACATAATACAACGGGTGGGTTAATAGAAGAGGGATTATTTATAGTCATAGAGCTTGTCGCCGAGCGGATGTAACAAATTTTTGAATCTAGCCATTTTAACGTAATATAGAGAGTGTAGAATACTCTCATTAATTATTTTAGGGGTGATCATGTCATATAAAGTTTTAACCTGCATCGTCTGTGGTTATGTTTACAACGAAGAGTTAGGTGATGCAGCTCACGGTCTTGCGCCAGGTACACGCTGGGATGATGTGCCCGAAGACTGGGAATGCCCGGATTGCGGCGCTGGCAAGTCTGATTTTGAAATGGAAGAAATTTAATTCATCAGCATTGCCCTAAACAGACAAGCTGCCTTTTCTGTTATAGATTTTCTGACGTAGATGATGAATAAACCACAGGCTGTTTTTTTAGACAGGGCATCACTGTACCCGGAAGACCTTGACTTCACAAAACTGGAAAACGCCGCAAACTGGCAGTGGTTTGATAATGCAAATGCCAGTGATATTGGTCATAATCTGAAAGATACTGAAATTATTGTAAGCAATAAGATTTTTCTGAACAGGGAAATATTGCAAAGCAGTAAACACCTGAAGTTAATATGCATTGCCGCGACGGGTACAAATAATGTTGATATCAAAGCGGCAAAACAACATGGCATAGCGGTTTGCAATGTTCGTGCTTATGCCACATCTTCCGTAGTGCAGCATGTATTTTCGCTTATTCTCTCACTAAATCGAAAATTATTTTCCTACAGGGAATCGGTCATCAATGGTGACTGGTCACACAGTGATTTTTTCTGTTATTTCGGCGAGCCGATCAGTGCACTGGAAGGAAAAACCTTAGGCATTATTGGTTATGGTGAGCTGGGTAAAGCCGTGGCAAAGGTTGCCCGGTGTTTTGCCATGAAGGTGCTCATTGCAAAACGCAATGAAACCGACGTGCGCCCCGGGCGCTCGTATTTAACAACTTTATTAGCAAAATCAGATGTGGTGTCATTACACTGCCCTTTAACCGAGCACAATTATCACCTGATTGGTGAAAAAGAGCTTGCACTGATGAAATCCGATGCGCTATTAATTAATGCCGCTCGTGGTGGTTTAATTGATGAACAGGCATTGCTGCATTCATTAGAAACGAATCAGATTGCTGGTGCTGCATTAGATGTGCTCGAACGGGAGCCGCCGTCAATCAATCATCCGCTAAGCAATTATCATGCGGACAATCTAATTATTACCCCACATATCGCCTGGGCAAGTCAGCAATCACGGCAAAAACTGGTGGATGAAATAGCTAAAAACATACTGGGTTTTCAACGCGGCGAGCCGAGGAATCTTGTTGGTTAATAGCGTATGTGAGTTTGATTGTCTCCGTACCTTACACATCTACAGTTTTGACACAGAGACCACAGAGCACACAGAGATAATTATTTATTTTAATCTCTGTGATCTCTGTCCATCCTTTGGTTCGTAAACAGCACACCCATGTGCTACTACTGTCGAAAAATACAAAGGGTTGGCATTACTGAAATTTATGTTTTTTAAGGTGTCGGCGACTTTTAAGTACTTATTCGCCCATAACAGTAATGGCAATATTACGTTTATGTGAGTTAGTGCGGTGTTCCCACAGATATATACCCTGCCACAGGCCTAAATCACATCTGCCTTTGTGTACCGGGATGGAAAGCGAACTTTGTGTCAATATGGTTCGAATGTGCGCCGCCATATCATCAGGGCCTTCAACTGTATGCTGGTAATGGCTGTCACCATCTTTCACCAGTTTTGCCATATAGGTTTCCAAATCATCGCGCACAGTTTTGTCGGCATTTTCACAGAGAATTAATGAAGCGCTGGTGTGCTGAATAAATATATGGCAGATGCCATATTTAATCCCTGATGTTTTAATAACATCGTTTATTTGCTGGCTAATATTGTAAGTGCCGCGCCCAGTGGTAGAAAAGCGTAATTTTTTTTGATGAAGCATTAGTTCGTACCTGGTGTTATCAATAGCAGTTTAGACCAAATTGCTGAAGATGCTGCCATACCCGTTAAAATAACATGCCACTGTACTTGACACATACAGTGCGCCTTACTACTTATAAAATGGTGGTTCTTGCCTGCAACGTACCTTATGCAGGCCTACAACTGAGTCAAGTGCAAAGGCATGTAAAATAATGTGTATCGTTAGTGTGTAGGTTGGGGTGAGGCACGAACCCCAACAGAACACTGTGGCAACCAAAGTTGTTGGGGTTCATAAAAACATTCACCCCAACCTACAAGCTAATCCCTGCTTCTATGAGCCATTATTAATATGCGAATCCAGCATTTGCCGTAGTCGTTGCGTCAAATCACTCTGGCTATAAGGTTTGGTCAGTACATTAGTGGCAAATTTTGACTGACGATTTTCTGCAATGGCTTTTTCGGTATAACCCGATGTCAGTAATATTTTAAGCGCTGGGTATTGTTTGTGTGCCCGTTCTGCCAGCTCCAATCCATTGATGCCGGGCATGATCACATCACTGAATAATAAATCTACCCCTTGTTTGCTAGAAGCGTGTTTATTAGAAGCAGGTTTGTCAGCAGATTGTTCATCACTCAGTATTTGCATCGCCTGTTCGCCATTGCTTGCCGTTAGCACCCGATAACCCAATGCCTGTAATGTTACCTGTACCAGTTCCTGCAATGCCTCTTCATCATCCACCACCAGTATAGTTTCCGTACCATGCATTAGTTCTTTAGTGTGCGCCTGCTCTGCAGTGTGCTCTGCATTTCCCGCTGACAATGGCGCGTCTTTTATTAATCGGGGAAAATAAAGCCGGAAGGTGGTGCCGACACCCATCTCTGAATAAACTTTTATGCCACCATCGGAACGTTTAACAAAACCAAATACCATTGCCAGACCAAGCCCGGTACCCTTGCCCTGTTCCTTGGTGGTGTAAAAAGGTTCAAAAATACGTTCCTGCTGCTCAGCCGACATGCCTACGCCACTATCACTGACGGCCAGCTCTATATAGTCACCCGGGGCTAACTCAGGATTATCTGTAAAAATTTCTTTATCAAATTTTATATTCCTGCTTTCAACAATTATCTTGCCACTGCCTTGCATTGCATCTCGAGCATTTAACAGCAAATTGAGCAAAGCATCCTCAAAATCACCGGGATCTATTTTAGTAACCCACAAATCTTCTGTTAGCTTGTGTTCTACCTCTATCTGCGGTGTCAGTGAATGCTTAACTAAATCTTGCATACTGGTTATCAGCTGATTGATATCCACCGTTTTTACACTATCTGACTCACTACGCGAAAAATTAAGTAATTGCCGGGTTAGGTCAATGGCGCGTTGCGTAGAATGTTTTATGGTATCAATACGTTTTTGTGATTTTTCGTCCATGTCCTGCTGCCTGGCATTTAGCTGGCGATCAAGCAGTGTTATATTGCCCGAAATAATACCAAGAATATTGTTGAAATCATGCGCTATACCGCCAGTGAGCTGGCCAACAGCATCCATTTTCTGTGCGCGTCTAAGTTGTGTTTCAGCTTTTATACGTTCGCTGACATCCTGCACGATTAAGTACAGGCATTTTTTCCCATCTATATGTACCGTGCCGAAATAAATCTCTACATCGCGAACGTCACCTGAAGCTAACTGGTGACGAGCGTCAAAACGTCTCTTCTTTTTATTGCCGATGTCCCGCGTTATTTGCTTAAATTCTTTTTCAGACAACTCACTAATATCCAAAATAGACATCGAGCTTAAGGTCGCAATATCGTAACCATAAAACTTCACTGCGGCTTCGTTAGCCTCAACAATACTGCCAGATTCCGGGTCAACAATTAACTTAACCGCCGAGCTGGTTGCAAATATCTGGCGATAGCGTTTCTCCGATTTAATTAGTTTAGCTTCCATGTGCTTACGTCTATTGATATCGGTATGAGTACCAATAAAACGTAATGGCTTGCCATTGTTATCACGCTCGACAATTTTTCCCCTGTCTCTGATCCACATGTAGTGACCATTTTTTTTCATAAACTTGAATTCGATATCAAATTCATCCGTTTCGCCTGCCAGATATTTCTGCATCGCCTCCAACAGTGTCTTTATGTGGTCAGGATGCACGCGTTGCTGACACTGCTCAAGTTCAGCAGGAAACTCAAATGGCTTATAACCCGCCATGGTGTAAAAACGAGGATCAAAATAAAGACTGTTATCATCCAGATGCCAGTCCCATATACCATCATTGGCTACCGACATTGCCATGTGCAGGCGCTCTTCACTAATTCGCAAGGCTTTTTCCAGCGCTTTTTGCCGGGTGATGTTGGTACGAATGGCAATAAACTGTTCCGGCTTGCCGCCTTCGCTCATAAACGGCACGATAGTGGTAGCGGCCCAGTAAAGGTGGCCGTCTTTAGCCCGACTACAAACCTCGCCCTGCCACACCTGCCCTGCTGTTATAGTTCCGTATATTTTCTGGAAAAATTCGCTGTCGTGAATACCGGAATTGACAATCCGATGATTTTTTCCCAGCAACTCATTTTTACTGTAACCACTAACATCAACAAATTTTTGATTGGCGTAGGTAATGTTTGCCTGAGCATCGGTGATGGTAACCAGGTTGTGCTCATCCAGCGCGCATTTCTGCTCTAACAGTTTTTTATTTGCCTGTTGCATTTGCTTCTGCATGCGGTTAAAACCTGCAAATAACAAACCGATTTCGTCATTGCGCCTAATCGGTAATTGTGTAGTGAAGTCCTGATTTTCACCCGTATGCTTTAACACGTCTGCGAGTTGTTGAACCGGTCGTAAAAAATAACGCCCTAACTGTCTGAACAATAAAATCAGTGCCAGCAGAAAGGTAAACGTAAGAACGGCGCCTCGCATGAGATAGTTATTACGCAATGCCTGCATTTTTTGCGTTGAAATTTGTAGTACACTTTCACCATAAAGAGTTCCCTGATAAATCACCCGTTCCCGCATGGTCAACAATCCATCAGAAAATACGTGATCTTGTACATTGCTATCAGGCATGGTGATGATTTTTCCGCTGCCATTTTTGTGGTAGCTAAACACAAGATTACGCTGTAAATCATAAAGCAAAATGCTTTCTATCAATGTGTAGTTATGCAATCTGGCGGTTAGATCAGCTAAATAATTATTGTCAGCAACGATCAGATTGAAAAAATCATGACTCAAAAAATCAACGTGCGCATGCCCTTCTTCGATCAGCTCATTTTGCATGCGAGTTAAATCAAGGCTCATTATCACGTTAAAACCAACAGCAGCGATAACCACAACTGGCAAAACGGTTAATAACATCAGTTTTTTCTGGATAGAGATAAATTTTCGGCGAATTTTCATAGACTAGCCCGTCTGGTTGTTATGACTGCAGCTTTTACGAATACGATTGTGCTTCTATTATCCTGTATCTTTGCAATCTTCAGTTTGACAGGGTGGTTATGCGCCTGACCCGGATGGTACAGGGCAGAGACGGGCATCCTGCTCAGATACTATATCGACCATCCATGGACAACCATATATAACCTTTGTGATAAAGAGTTACTGAATCCTTGACTTATGTCAAAAGTATAGCAATTTTATGAAATAGTTGGCTTAATTAAGTAAACAAGAACTAAAACGTATCCTGTAGGTTGGGGTGATTGTTTTTTATGAACCCCAACAAACTGCCATGGCAACCTGTTGGGGTTCGTGCCTCACCCCAACCTACACAGACTAAGGATGACCTTAATCAGCCCGTAGATTGGTACAGACAACAGTGTTATCGACAAATGGCAGAGGTATTTTTGGTTAAGAAGACAAACAACGGTTAAAATCCAGCCTGTAGGTTGGGGTGATTGTTTTTTATGAACCCCAACAGTAGTGGCACATGGATGTGGCGATTACCTGCCTGCAGCAGGCAGGCGAACCAAAGGACGGAAACTGCCATGGTAACCTGTTGGGGTTCGTGCCTCACCCCAACCTACACAGACTAATGATGATCTTAATCAGCTCGTAGATTGGTGCAGGCAACCGTGTTATCGGCAGAGGGCTGAGGTGTTTTGGATTAAAAAGACAAACAACGGTTAAAGTCCAGCGTGAG
>JAFLJY010000214.1 GCA_022712755.1 Gammaproteobacteria bacterium | reverse complement strand
AGTATGCCGGGCAATTGCTGGGTGATAAAAATTTTTCCGAGGCGGAATCGCATGAACCCGGCGCATTTGAAAAGATGTTGCACTGGATAGCCGGCCTGGCTGTTGATAAAGATGACAGCCACAGCCTGGTGCGACCGCAGTCGGGCATGGTGGTGGGCAGCCGGACTTATGTTACTGATGTTGGTCGGGGTGCGATTTTTGTTTTTGACAAAGCGGTGGCAGAGCTGCAAATCTGGTATCTGGCCGACCTGGCAGTCAACTTTGTCTCACCTATCGGTATTACTGCAGGACCCGGGCATAGCGTGCTGGTGGCTGATTCCGAGTTGAAACGCATTGTTCGCCTTGGTAAAGATGGCCGTCCACAGGGTAGTTTTGGCAGTGGTCAGTTGTTAAGACCAACCGGGCTTGTGCGTGATGCAAGCAGTGGTTTAACTTTTGTGGTGGACACCAAAGCACATGATATCAAGGTGTTTGATGATGACGGTAAATTACTGCGTAGCATAGGTGGTCCGGGTATCGCTGCTGGCGAATTTAATTCGCCAACCCACATATCCATTCATCGCCAGCGTTTATATGTCAGCGATACCCTCAATGCACGGGTGCAGGTACTGACCTTTGACGGCGTACCGATTAGTGCTGTTGGCAAACGCGGACTTTATCTGGGTAATTTGACTCGACCCAAAGGCGTGACGGTGGGTATTGATGGCAATATCTATGTGGTTGAATCTTATTATGACCATTTGCTGGTGTTTAATGAAGCCGGGCGTTTTTTATTGCCGATTGGCGGCAGTGGCAAAGACATCGGTCAGTTCTACCTGCCAGCAGGTGCCTGGAGTGACGACCAGGGGCGTATCTATATTGCGGACATGTACAATGCCCGTATTATCATTTTTCAGTATCTCGGGAGTTAAGTTGTGTTGTTTGCTGTAAAGCTGAATCGTTGTGTTAATGCCGGGTTGGTCATGGCTTTGCTTATAAGCTTGCCGTTAACTGCCGCACCGATTTCAGATATAAAAAACACCAAACACAACCTGTCTGTTACCAGCCCGGGCACGGTAAAAGCCACCACCGAAACCGAGACCTGTGTGTTTTGTCATACCCCGCACGGTGCAACAGCTTTTCCCGGTTCACCATTATGGAATCGTACGTTATCAAACCAGACCTACACCGTTTACACCTCGTCATCACTGGATGCGGAAGATATCCTGGGGCAACTTGAACAGCCCGGTGGCAGCTCCAAGCTTTGCCTGTCCTGCCATGATGGTACGCTTGCCCTGGGTACAGTCAGCAATGCGCCCGGCAGTGGCACGGGTGCGTCTATTGCTTTAGCCGGTACGGCTGGCGATGGCAGTATGCCGCCAGGTGAGGGCATTTTGACCGGTTTTACCCGTGAGCTGGGCACCGATTTAAGAAACGACCACCCGATATCGTTGACCTATGACACTAATCTGGCAACGGTAGACGGTGAGCTGTTTGATCCGGTTGCGGCGGCACATATCGGGCTACGTGCGCCCGGCATTCGCCCTCCCGTGCCACTGGAAGATACCGGCGCAGGTGCTGCAGAACAGATACAGTGTGCTACCTGCCACGATCCGCACACGCGTGACCCGGATCTTGCGGTAAATTCCAAGTTTTTGCGCCTGAGCCGTTTTCAGAAGTCCCCTCCGATTGATGGTGTTTTTGATGAGGCTAATGATATCCTCTGTCTGGCCTGTCATGATAAGGCAGGCTGGGCGACATCAGCACATGCCTCGCCAGTGGTTGCTAACGAAACCTATACCAGTGCAGAAGCGACTTTGCGTGAGTTCCCCGCCACCACACAGGTGTGGCAGGCAGCCTGCCTGAACTGTCACGATACCCACACTATACATGGTGCCAGGCGTTTATTGCGCGAAGGCACTGATGCCGTGGGGTCACCCAAAAGTGGCGGCAATGCAGCGATTGAAGAAACCTGTTATCAGTGTCATAGCGTCATCCCCGTGGTGAATAATGCTGCTGCTGAAATCAAGGATATCAAAACAGATTTTCTGCTGGTGCGGCGTATGCCCATCACCAGTACTGAGCAGATAGCGGGCAGCGAAGTGCATGATATTACTGATGCTAATTTTAGCGAAACCGCGTTATTACTGGGTAATACCAATCTGAATAATCGCCATGCCGAATGTACTGATTGCCACAACCCGCACCGGGTGATGCGTAATTCTTTATTTAATGATACCGGCAATGCGCTCAATCCAACACACGACCACAGTGCCGGTCATACGAATATTGCTTCCGGTGCTTTGCGCGGTTCCTGGGGAGTAGAGCCGACATACGGTGCAGCTCAGTTTCCCAGCTTGCCGACAAATTATCAGCTGAAAACAGGTGATGGTGGCCTGGGCGCAAGCACAGCAGTTGGTAGTAGCTGGGTGACACGCGAGTATCAAATTTGCCTTAAATGCCATTCAGATTATGGTTACAGCGATAATAATGCTTTTCCTACCGGCAACAGACCAAACCTGGTTATTGCCGGCAGTGGCACCCCGCCCAATGCTAAAGGCCTCGGTAGCTTAACCCAGTACACCAACCAGGCGATGGAGTTTCAGGCACCCATTACACACAGAGGCGATCCGTCAGGCATAACCGATTCTGGCGCAGGTTCTAATTTTACCGGCGGGACTAATCGTAATTACCGTTCCTGGCATCCGGTGATGGAGCCAACCGGGCGTACTCCTGGTGTTCGTGGTGCCAATGGTAATGTCTGGGTGGCACCATGGGAAAATAACGTCGGTACACAGACCATGTATTGCTCTGACTGTCATGGTAGTGGCACGGGTGTGGCTACTGTTGAACCTGCGGGTAATAATCCCTGGGGTCCACATGGTTCAAACAATGATTTTATTCTCAAGGGTACATGGAACAAAGATACCGGAAATTCGGCTAGTACTAATACCGGTTTATGTTTTAAATGCCATGAGTACTTTGTTTATGCCGATGAAAATTCAGATGGCAGAAGCAGCGGTTTCAGTGGTGCCGGTGAGAGTAATCTGCACGCTTTTCATGCAAAAAGAATTGGCAAACCACTACAGTGTATGTGGTGTCATGTGGCAGTGCCACATGGTTGGAAGAACAAAGCCCTACTGGTTAATTTGAATGATGTTGGTGCTGAGGCGGGGTTAGTGCCTAACACCGAAGTTTCTATTAGTAACAATGCAGAGGTGTATAACCGGGAGCCGTATTATTTCAATGCCAAACTTAAAGTATTAACCTTTGCCCAGAGCGGTCAGTGGGAAGATACTGATTGCGGCTCTGCCAGTGGAAACCCGGACGTTGATAAAAAATGGATGGGTGACGTATGTTCCAATCCGCCCTAAAACCAATACAATCACTGGCTTCATTAAAGCTGAGTTTTGTCGCCATGGCAGCCTTGCTGGCTGGCATACTGTATTCCTATTTTGACCAGAGCCAGTCAGTATTGTGGCTGGCCATACCCTTGCTAGTGCTGGCAGTAAATTTATTATTTGCCATGGTTTACAATCCGCGCATCCGGCAGAACAGCGGTTTATTGATGTTTCATATTTGTCTGCTGGCACTGGCGTTGCTGGCAGCATTAGGTCAGCTCACCAGCATGAAAGGCCGTCTCGAAATTATGCAGGGGCAGGTGTTTGATAGCAAACAGGTGACGGTTGTGCAGCAAGGTCCCTGGCATTCATTGCAAGCTTTAAACAAGATTGTTTTTGAACAAAGTGATTTTCAGGTTGACTATAGCCAGGGTCTGCGCCGTGGCGCCACCCATTCGCAGTTGTTGGTTAATGGTGAGTCTTTTGTTGTCGGCGATAACCTGCCTTTTAATCACCAGGGTTACCGTTTTTATACTACCTCCAACAAAGGTTATGCAGTGATGCTGGCCTGGTTTGGTAAAGACGGTAAGGCAATTCAAGGAGCGATTCATTTTCCCTCGTTTCCGCTATATGACTGGAAACAGGATAACCAGTGGTTCACCCCCGCCGGGCAGTTACTGAACATGACCTTTATCAGTAACAAACAGGTTGCGCTGAATGAAAGCTGGCAACTCGATAGCAGCCAGGCATCAGGCTCGCTGCAAATCGAAACGGCTCCTGGTGTACAACAAATACTGAAGCCGGGTCAGCGTTTAAAACTGCAAGGTGGTGAACTTGAATTTGTCGAAGTACGCATGTGGATGGGTTACAGTGTTTTTTATAACCCCTGGCTGGTCTGGTTTTTTGCTGTTTCCCTTGTTGGTGTGTTTGGTCTGACCTGGCATTACTATTTGAAACTGGGGTCGCGTAAAATAGTAACGCGAGATACCGACTCCGTTCGGGCTGAACATGTTATTAACAATGCTTGAAGTATGTAAGTTGGGGTGAGGCACGAACCCCAACATTGGTAGCGGCCGTACCGTTTTGTTGGGGTTCGTGCCTCACCCCAACCTACGAACTGAAACACCGCCTTCTATCAAACTGGAAACCTTATTAACAATGCTTGAAGCAGAAAAAGCTTTTTTACATCGTTCCCACGCTCTGCGTGGTAACGCTACGGAGCTTGCTATAAACAACGGTACGCATTCCCATGCAGAGCGTGGAAACGAAATATAATAACAATGCTTGAAGCAGAAAAAGCTTTTTTCTATTTTTCTGTTGCAGTTTTTATAACTGCAACAATCATCAATTGGGCAGGGCTGATATTTAACAAACCCTTGCCTAAAACGTTACTTGCCAGCATCATCGTGGCGGTTCTCGCTGCTGCCATCTCCATTACTTTACGTTGGCTGCAGGCAGGTCATGGTCCTTTTATGACGCTGTATGATGTATTGTTAAGCAATCTATTCACCCTGGGGTTTATTTTCCTTCTGACGTATATGCTGGTTGTGCGGTCTCGTCCGGCAGCGTTGTTTGTATTGCCGTTGTTGAGCCTAATGGCGCTCTGGGCGGCAACCACCGATATGGCACCGGTGTTACTGCCAGAAACCTATGCCACGGTTTTATTATGGATTCATGTTGGTGTTGGCAAAATATTTCTGGGGTTATGTTTAACCGCGTTTGGCCTGGCAGCGGTTTTGTTGATGCGTTACAGCATACCCATGGCAGGTTTTAAGCAAATGCCTGCCACAACAGAACTGGATGAAATGGCATGGCGTTTTATGGCAGTGGCATTTGTGTTTCACAGCCTGATGTTAATCTCCGGTGCAGTCTGGGCGCAGGATGCCTGGGGACGTTTCTGGGCATGGGATTCGCTGGAGACCTGGGCGTTTATCACCTGGCTGGTACTGGGTTTGAGTTTGCATGCCCGTGTCACCTGGTCATTGCCAGCCTGGGCAGGCTGGTTGATGATTATTCTTGTGTTTATGCTGGCAATGCTGACCTTCCTGGGCGTACCGTTTAGCAGTATTGGCCCGCACAAGGGGATTATGTGAGTTGTAAAACAACGCACAGGTAGAAGTTGAAACCTGTTGGTGGCATTTATGCATCGTTATGTGTTGCTAGTAGACCACCCAGGTTAACAACGCTGTTAAAAAATACGGGTTGTTACGAGATTTTCCGCATTTTCTTTTATCAATGATGCGCGTACAATCACGCCTTCAAGCTTACTAATAGTAGCTTCTCAATAAGTCTGGGCGGTTCTATTTATAGAGCCGTCTGCGGTCATGGATGACCGCAGTTGAGCGACACATGGATGTGCTTGAGTGTGCTCTATACATAGAACCGCCCAGACTTATTGAGAAGCTACAACTAATATTTAAAATCACATGATTTCTTTGGAGTAACAGACATGGACGATGCTGCGCTCAACACCCTACGTAACACTTTTGGTTATGCTGACTTTCGCCTGCAACAAAGTGAAATCATCCAGACAGTAGTTGATGGCGGTGATGCGGTTGTGCTTATGCCCACAGGTGGCGGTAAATCGCTGTGTTATCAAATACCCTCACTGGTTCGCCGTGGTACTGGCATTATCATTTCACCGCTTATCGCACTCATGCATGACCAGGTCATCGCATTAAAACAGC
>JAFLJY010000213.1 GCA_022712755.1 Gammaproteobacteria bacterium | reverse complement strand
CATGGGGTGGCCAAAATAATACATCCGGAGTCACTGGGTTTTATTGGTGGCATGTTGGCGGCAACTGGTTTGCCCGAGCTTTTTGCCTACGCCGTTTATATTGGTGAAGTGCTTGCACCGTTGATGGTGATAGTGGGGTATCAGGCGAGAATTGGTGCTTTTTTAATTGCGGTTAATATGCTTTTTGCCTTATTCCTGGCGCATACAGGTGACATCTTCAGTTTAACGGAGCATGGCGGTTCAGCTATTGAATTGCAGTTGTTTTATTTTCTTTCAGCAGTAGCAGTGGTCTTTTTAGGTAGTGGTCGACTGGCGTTTAAGCAAGATTAAAACTGGATTTCTGATGGCGAATAGTACTTCTTTTGAAGAGTTCTGTAGGTTGGGCTATGGTTTTTCTAACCAATTCGTAATTCTTCCATAAAATAACAAACACAATCCTGTCGTATGGCTTTTTCCTGGCTGGTAAACATAGCCAATGTGATTGCTTTTTTAAATAAAAGTTTATTGTCACGGCGTTCGATATATTCATCTGTTATGTCTTCGTGACTTTCACTGTTTACAATAATGAGTCTTTCTTTGTTTGAATTGATTGAAGCAAATTCGGTGCCTGGCTGGATCTGGAAAAAGTTTTTTTCTTCTAATTGTGTATTCAGCACAACATCATCAGTGCTGTGACCGATGCTTATTGTTTTTGGAATGGTAACGCGGGCAATGGTGTGATAAAGCATTAGATTATTACTGTTATGCGAAGATAAGTTGTCCAGTTTTAAAATGGTTTCCAGGTAGGAAAACGCATGATCCTCGCCGGATTTATCACTTGCCTGCCCACACTCAAGCACAACTGAAGGGCAAAAATCTGAAAATGCGGATGATTGTACGCCTTTAGGGTCAGTGAAATAAACAGCGATATCGCTAAACTTTGAAGCCAGCACCAGTCCGTGAGGGTTGAGTATATTGATACAGCCATAATGCGGGTTTTTACCGGTATTGTTATGAATGTCGATGCTGGCGAATGGTTTTTTATTCTCCATAATATGGGTCACGGTTTTCATCATGTCTTTTTCAACAGAATCGCTGTGATGGCTGCCTGGCCAGATGCGGTTGTAATCGTCCTGGCTATCCAGGCGTCGCTGATTTTTTTTTGCTGCAGTTATGTTACCGATAAAAAGTGAAATCGAGCGAGGCAACGGCGTGTTCTGGTATTTTTTTAACAAGCGCTGAATGGCGTAAAAACCTGTTGTTTCGTTACCGTGTAATAATGTACAGATAAATAAGGGTTGTTTGTTAATTCCGCTTAGATGGAAAAGAGTGGGTGCGCCAAGAAGTTTAGATAGCTCATCTGCTTTTGCATAAAGCAGTGCTTCGGGTATGTGGGTCATCTCGTTTAACATAGTATTATTATAACTCCTTAATGTCCTCGCAAGGTTCAGCTTGCCTTTAATGACCACGGTAACTACATTCATCAAAGGCTGTGGCTTTATAAAATAACTTACATGGATAAACAGGAAGAGCAGGATTTTTTTCCTGTATATCCTGTTTATCCATGTAAATAAATTGGTGTGGCTTGTGCAACCGTGTACTTATTGAGAAATTATGGGTTATTTTTTTATGGGCTAATTTCAATTACAAGTTTCAAAATCCCACTCATGTACAGGCAAACCCGACATCTGGTTTTTTAGATAGTTTAAGGTGAGTTGAGTTCGATTGTTTTTATGTGCATTAAGAAAATTTAATTGCCACTGGCTGCCCGTTTTATTTTGTGCTACACGTTGTTCAATAACACCAAGGTAACGCTGACTGTCTTGCTGATTAATGCCTAACTTATATAAACCGGTTTCGGCTTCAAGCAGTAGTTTGTCCAGGATAATTTTTTGCAGGGTATCGGTTTTTTTACTGAACCAGCGGGTTTTATATTTTAGTCCAAGCTGTGCCGCTCGGTAAAAGTTATTTTTTGCCTCAGCAAATGGCATAGTCAATTCAGCAGGGATTTCAGCTGTGGCGTAGTAATGCACCAGGCCATAATAAAATGCGATGTTGGCTATATTATCAATCGTAGTTGGCGCGGCTGCACAGACACGATGTTCTATGCGCAAGTGTGGTGTGCCATCCTCGTCAAAACCAATTAATGGACGATTCCAACGCCAGATGGTACCGTTATGCAAACGCAGGTATTTAACTTTGTTCTTGGCTGTTTGATAGTGCACAGGAAGCAATACCGGGAAGTGATCCAGGTTTTCCTGAAAACATTCATACAGTGATTCGCGTACATAATCCGAACCGAAGCTGACACGGTGGATAGGGCCCGAAGCTGCACCACCGTAGCCACCGGTGGGTACTGCCTGCTCAAATATGGGTATGCGTGTTTCCTGCCACAAACGCCGGCCGAACAAACAGGGTGAGTTGGTGCTTACTGCAACCATTGGCGCTGACAGTAGTACCGATGCATTGTAATAACGTGCCGCCAACGCCTGCGGCACCTGTATATGAATCTGTAATGAGGTAGCGGCGGCTTCCAGCATGACATCTTGATGACTTAGCTGTAAATGTTGTATGCCACTGATGTTTAACTCGATTTCAACACCATTGCGATGACGCAGCACCTGTTCATTGAGCGCTTTATAACGGTCAAGCAGGGATATGTTTTTCAGCGTAAGATCATTATCTTCCAGGGTAGGTAGAATACCAATGCCAAGAATATTTGCATCCAGCGAGTCAGCAGCGTTTGAGCATTGTTGCCATAGATTATTGAGTTTGTTTTCAAATGTTGATAAAACCTTGTGTGATAAAAGCGCCGGTTCTACATTTAGCTCAATATTAAATTTAGCCAGCTCCGGGCTTAATAGTTTATTGTTTGCCTGTTCAAGAAAGGCTTCGTTGATAGCGACAGGCTTGCCTGTTTGATTAATTAACCAGGCTTCAAGTTCATAACCAGCGGTTAAACTGGCGCAAGAAAATTGCTGATTATCAAACCAGCTTTTTAACAACGCTGTTTCTTCTTTTAAATGAGAAGTAAATTGCTGATAGTCAGATTTATTAAAATGGCTGTATTGTATTTCTTCGCCCATGTGACGATTCTATACTAAAACTGATTTATTTAGGATTAACAACGCGTTAATTCGTGTAGCATTTCACATGGGCAAAAAACACCCACTCTAGCAGTCTGAATCAAATAACAATACGATAAGCTGCATGGCAGCTAATACAATTTTTCATTAAAGTTGATAGTTGCTCTAATGCGTGATCTCGATCACCCAGATCGTTTGCATCCATTGCCAGCTGATCAAATTTTGCATGGGTATCGCCACCTAACTTTTTGAATTGCAGAGGAAGTTTTCCAACAAGTGTTCCAGGCGTTCCGAGCTGTGCGGCTTTGCCCGACTTTCTCGCATGTTCTGCAACAAGTTCCATGTTGTTTTCCGATATGCCCTGGTTAATTTTTTGCACGCTGCTTAAAAACACTCTCATTTCTGCCAGTACAAAATTTCTTTCACTTTCATTTAATAGTATGGCTGTGCGTCCATCAGTGCTTTCT
>JAFLJY010000303.1 GCA_022712755.1 Gammaproteobacteria bacterium | reverse complement strand
CTCTTCTATATGCTGGAGAAACATGCCATATTCATAACGGATACCGTAACCAATCACTGGCAATTCCAGCGTGGCACAACTGTCCATAAAACAGGCTGCCAGTCTGCCCAGACCACCATTACCCAGGCCTGCATCAGGCTCTTCTTCCATCAGGTCTTCAAGCTCTACCGAAAAGGTATGCAGTGCTTCGCGGGTTTCTTTTTCGATATCCAGATTAAGCAGATGATTACCCAGGGCACGGCCAATCAGAAATTCCAGCGACATATAATAGGCTTTACGAGTACCAGGCTGTTTGTGACGCTGCCAGGTCGTGTTCCATCGCGCCATAATACGGTCACGAATAGTCAATGACATGGCTTCGTAAATATAAAACGGCACACAACCAAGGAAGTGACCAAGATGATTTCTAAGATAACGATGGAAACCTTCAGACAACGAACGACTGTCTGCCTGTAGTGGTTCCATTTCGGGAATTTTACTTGTGTCTACCCAGTTTTTTTTTGTCATATTTAAGTTTTAAGTTGTATGTTTTAAGTTATAAGTTTTATGCTGTATGGTTTTTAACTTATAGCTTATAACGTAAAACATACAACTTAAAACTCTAATCTCTGTACAACGCCTGATATTTTTTTGCACTGTTTTCCCAGCCCAGTTCCTGCGCCATCGCCGTTTCACAAATCTGTTGCCATTGTTCTGGTTTTTTATACAGGTTCAATGCACGTTTAATTGTCAGTAACAAAGCTTCAGCATTAAATTCTTTAAACACAAATCCATTTGCTGTTTTGTCTTTTAGTGTTGCGGCTATCGTGTCCGTTACTGTATCGGCCAGACCTCCAGTAAAACTTACCACAGGTGGCGTTCCATAACGCAGGCTGTACATCTGGTTAAGACCACAGGGTTCAAAGCGTGATGGCATGATAAAAAGATCACAACCCGCCTCAACCTTATGCGCTAAATCCTCAGAATAACCAATGTGAACATGTAGTCTTGACGGATATTTATCTGCCAGTAATTTTAACTGTGCTTCATATAAGCTATCGCCTGAACCCAGTATTATCATCACCGCATCTGTGCTGGCAAAAAGCTCGGGCAACATGCTGGTGATCAGATCCAGGCCTTTTTGTTCAACCAGCCTGCCGATAAAACCCAGCAAGGGTGCTTTACCGCTTGTATCGTCACTGGGCAAACCAGCCTTGCTTAATAAATGCTGTTTGTTCGCAAATTTAGCACTGAGCCATTGCTGATCATGTTTATCATTTTTTTTATTATTTATAACTTTGTTATTGGTGACACTGTATTGTTGTACAAGATGACTGTCCGTCTCAGGATTCCAGATATCAAGGTCAATACCATTAAGAATACCATTGAGTCTGTCACCCAGATGTTGCAACGCGCCTTCAAGCCGATAACCATACTGCGGCGTGCATATTTCTCTGGCATAGGTCGGGCTGACGGTGGTGACCTGATCGGCAAACGCCAGGCCTGCCTTTAGCATGGAAAAACCGCCATAAAATTCAACAAACTCCGGCGACCACCACTCAGGGGGCAAATTCAGTATAGTAAAATCACTGTGTGAAAAATAGCCACTATAAGCCAGATTATGAATGGTGAAAACACTTTTTGGGCGTGGATGAAACATGCTCAAAAAGGCGGGTACCAGCCCTGTTTGCCAGTCATGGCAATGTACCACATCAGGCTTCCAGTCGGTGCCGGGTATACCTTTTGCCATCTGTGCCACCGCACGGCTAAATACGGTAAAACGTTCAGCATTATCCGGCCAGTCATAACCATCGGGATGTACGTAAGGGTTACCGGCTCGGTCAAACAATGCTGGCACGTCAATCAGATATAAATATTCCTCCAGGCCATCATCCAGGCTAGTATAATGAGCCTGCAATACACGCACCCGGTGAGTAACGCCTGCACCGGGCAAATCCCAATAGCCCAGCTCTGTTAACAAATCCATTGCAGCCAGTACATCTCTATATGCTGGCAGCACCAGCCTGACATCATCACCCAACTGCTTCAGTGCAATTGGCAGAGCATGCGCTACATCGCCAAGACCGCCTGTTTTGACCAGCGGAAACGCCTCACTGGCGGCAAATAAAATATTCATACATCCACCTTCTGTAAAAACAGCGCCGCTAATGGTGGAATGGTGATTATCAGGGTTTGCTCAAAACCGTGTTCCGCTTGTTGCTGGCTGCTAATCTCGCCACTATTGCCGATATCACTGCCACCGTACCAGGCAGCATCAGAATTAAATATTTCTTTATATGTGCCTGCTTCTGGCACGCCAATAATGTAGTTTTCCAGTGGTTTCGGGGTAAAGTTGAATATACATATAACCGCATCAAACCTGGCGCGGCGGATAAAGGCCAATACTGAGTTGTTAACATCATCACAACTTAACCACTGGAAACCCTGGTGGTCAAAATCGTAAACATGCATTGCAGGATTGGCGCTGTAAATCTTGTTAAGATCACATATCTCATTAAACAGACCCGCATGTTTGTCCATTCCAGCGACTTCCCAGTCCAACTGCCGTGCCTCACTCCATTCATCCCATTGACCAAACTCAGCGCCCATAAACAGCAGTTTCTTGCCTGGGTGAGCATAGTGATAAGCGTATAACACGCGCAGGTTAGAAAATTTCTGCCATACGTTCCCCGGCATTTTGTCCAGCATACTGCGTTTCATATGCACGACTTCATCGTGCGACAAAGGCAATACAAAGTTTTCACTGTAAGCGTAAAGTTGGCTGAAGGTCAACTGGTTCTGGTGAAAGCGTCGGTACAGAGGATCGGTCTGTGCGTAATCCAGAGTGTCGTGCATCCAGCCCATATTCCATTTCATGGAGAAACCGAGACCACCGCCATCAGTCGGGCGCGATACCATCGGCCAGTCAGTGCTTTCTTCTGCCAGCGTGACCACACCAGGAAATTCGGCATGTACCACATTGTTCAGATTTTTTAGAAAGTCGATGGCTTCAAGATGCTCGCGACCGCCGTGAACATTAGGTGACCATTGTCCGTGCTCGCGTGAATAGTCAAGATATAACATAGAAGCAACCGCATCGACGCGTAATCCATCAATATGAAATTCTTCTATCCAGTACACCGCATTGGCTATTAAAAAATTGCGCACTTCATTGCGGCTGTAATTAAAAATCAATGTCCCCCAGTCCAGGTGTTCGCCCTTGTTTGGATCACCGTATTCATAACAGGCTTCACCGGTAAAACGTGCCAAAGCAAATTCATCACGTGGAAAATGCGCCGGCACCCAGTCGAGAATAATGCCAATGCCGTTTTGATGCGCGGTATCAATCAGATAACGCAGCTCATCGGCACTGCCGTGCCTGGCTGTCGGTGCGTAATAACCGCTGACCTGATAACCCCAGGATTCGTCTAGTGGATGTTCGGTGAAGGGCAAAAATTCGATGTGTGTATAACCCAATTTTTTAACATAAGGGATGAGCTGCTCGGCCAGTTCGGTGTAACTCAGGAATGAACCGTCTTCATGACGCCGCCACGACCCGGCATGTACTTCGTAGATTGACATCGGTTGATGCAACCATTGCCATTGCTGACGATGGCTTAGCCACTTATCGTCTGCCCAGTTATAAGCGTCAGTAGCAGGGATTTTGCTGGTGGTGTCCGGGCGTACACCCATAGAGCGCGCATACGGATCCGTTTTTTGCAGGATTTCATCGTTATCGGTACGAATCTCAAACTTATAATTGTCAGCTGCATGTAGCCCCGGTATAAACAATTCCCATACACCCGAGCCGCCACGGCTACGCATCGGATGGCGCAGACCATGCCAGCCATTGAAGTCACCCAACACACTGACACGTTTAACGCCTGGTGCCCAGACAGCAAACAGACAGCCATCTATGTCATCGACCTTTTGTAATCGTGCACCGAGAAAACGATAAATATGCAGATGGGTGCCTGCGGCAAACAGACCCAGATCAAAATCACTGAGTAGCGGCTGAAAACTGTAGGGTGAAATGACTGTGTGCGATTCATGCGAGCCTTTTTCGATCCAGCTCAAGCTGTAATGTGGTGGCAGTGCATCCTTTTGTTTTTTACTGATACTTATTTCAAAAGTATCACTGCCTTCACGGCGTAACATAACACCGATACCATCAAGTTCTACACTCTCTGCTGAAGGCATGAAGGCACGTACCACGTAACCCGGTCGTGCTGGATGGATTCCCAATAATTCAAAAGGATCATGGTGCCAACCATGCTGTATTCTTGTTAATGCTTCAACCATTTTTTTCTTAGATGTTTTATGTTTTATTATCGTTCCCACGCTCTGCGTGGGAATGCATAGTCTGACGCTCTGCGTCAAGGAACGCAGAGCGTTCCCAGATGAGTTCCCACGCAGAGCGTGGGAACTATTTATAACTTATAACTTATAACTTATAACTTATGACTGATAACTTCAACTACCAGACTCAACCAGTCTCTGTGTATTTTTATTACGCAACCACATTTTTTTCATTCGGCTGCTATCGTGCTGCTGTTCGATTTGCTCCCATTTAAACCGCCATAACCAATTTCCTGTGATGGTGCCGGGCGTGTTCATTCTTGCTGCTGAGTCAAGATGTAAACAATCCTGTATCGGGATTATGCATATTTTTGCAGCTGAATGCATGGCATTATCAACCATTCTTTCTACCACATAATCGGCTGCTTCGACATTGTAATGCCAGCAATGGCTA
>JAFLJY010000212.1 GCA_022712755.1 Gammaproteobacteria bacterium | reverse complement strand
TCACTTTTATATCAGGATCAATCTCTAAAATCTGTTCCAGAGTAGCAAAACCTTCACTAGGGTCATCTTCATGCGGTGGCAAACCTAAATCCAGTGTCACCACAGCAGGTTTGTTTTTTTGAACCTGCTCTATGGCAGATTTACGGTCATTAGCCAGCAAAACATCATAGTTTTCAAAACACCAACGTATTTGACTTTGTAGTCCAGGATCGTCTTCTATGACAAGTAATTTATTATTCATGCGCTAGTTTTTAGCATAATTCTTGCTGATTGTCGAAATATTTAACACTTTTTTGCAAGAAAGCATTAGGCTGCTGTGAATACTTAGCTCATAGGTTGGATAAGCGATAACAAACCCAGGCTACGAGCTATAAAATGCCAGATTTACGCATCGTGCTGATGTCTGAATACGACACAAAAGAGAAGTTGGCAGTTATCAGTCGGCAGTAAAAGCAAAACCATAGTTTGCGCTACACAGCCTGCGGCTTTTAGGTTATTTTGTTTTTAACTGCAAACTGATAACTGCCGACTGCCAACTTCTCTTTATGACCGAACCCAGTCATTCACTCTATAAGCAAATCTGACACGGGAGAGCCTGAGCGACTATAGATTATCCCTGAATTAGCAACAGTCAAAGATCTTTCAAAGCCGCCTCTGCCAACTCTTTTTGTTTAAACGGTTTATTGTCAGCAAGACTTTTTTCCAGGTATATTTTTGCCTGAGTTTTATCACCAGACAATTTATATGCCATACCTAAATGATAATTAAACACGTTTACCTCGGGCATTTTTTCTACCACCTGTGTTAAATACTGAATCGCCGTTTCAGCATCACCCAATTTGTAATAAACCCAGCCTATGGTATCTAAAAACACCGGCTGATTGCTTTCTTTAAGTTTTTCAACCAATGTTTTAGCCAGTTCTAAATCATCTTTGTCATTGCCATAGTCTGACAACATGGATGCTAAATTATTAATAATAATAATATTTTCTGGGTGTTTTTCATTTAAACCCCGATAAACATCGATTGTTTTTTTATAAGCCCCTTCCAGCTCATAGATACCTGCCAGTGCTAATGGTATTTTAAGACTGGCTTTTACATTCGCATCACCTTTAACAAGAATTATTTTTACTGCTTTCAGATCCTGTTTACTTTGATATATCTGTGAAAGTAATAAATACGGTTCCTCAATGCCCATGTTAATTGCTATCGCCTCATTAAGTAATGATTCTGCTAAATCAGCTTTATTATTCACCATATATACTTTAGCCAACAATATTTTTAGTTGCGCATCATCAGGCGTTGAAATCAATTCTGCTTTGATTCGTTTTTCGACAATATCAAACTTTTTCTCTTCTACCTGGAAAGCAGTTAATAAGACCAGTAACTTTCTATTATCACTGGTGTTCAGATAACCTTTTTCTAAAAGTGAGATAGCGGTTTTTTTATCTTTTTTAACGCCATAATGAGGAATTGCCTGCAAATAACCGTTTGGCTTATCAGCATAGGCTTCCATTAAGATCTTAGCTATTTCATACGCCTCAGCTTGTTTTTTATGCTGATTTAATATGGCTGCTTTTATTGATAAACCCTCATAATTAGTCCCTTTTATACTGTTGTAATTATCAATAATTTTTTCAGCGTAATTGATGTCGCGTGTCAAATGATATTGCGCTAATTTTAATAAAGCACCGGCATTGGTTTTATTATTTTCATAAGCACTGGTTAATGTGCTTTTAACCTGCTCTTTATTGCCTTGCTGCTGATAAACGCTAGCTAATAAAAAAAACGCCTCAATGTTTTCGGGCATTTCTTTGGTCACAATGCGTAAAGAAATAATCGCTGTTTCAAAGTCTTTATTAAAAACAGCAAATTTTGCTCTCAAAAAATTAACATCAGGGTCATTAGGTGAAATTGAAATCGCATCGTCAATAACCTCACTGGCTTTCTCAAAATCCTTGTCGCTTATATATAGTGCAGCCAGGATTGTGCGTGCAGTAATACCGGTAACTTCTTCTGAAAAATCGTTTATCGCTTCAAGAAAAACCTTAGTAGCTGAATCTTTATCGCCATTAATAATCAAAAGTTCAGCCAGTGCTATTCTGAGCTTGCCAAGTCTGTTGTTGCTATCAATAAACGTTTCCAGTTCTTTAATAGCCTCATGATTATTTTTTGTTTCTCTAATATATTTTATCAAAGTCAAAATCCTTGCTTCATCATCTGAATCATTATCGATTGATGCACGAAGGATTTCTTCAGCTTTGGCTTTATCGTTTGTTTGATTATAAAAAGCAGCCAGATTGTTATAACTTGCACTGTTATCCGGGTTTCTTTGCAGGAAATCTTTATAGAGTATTTCAGCACGCTCGTAGTCTTTGTCTGCTACCAGAGCCAATACTAATAATTTGTTTAAATTTTCGTTGTTTTGATTGTTTTTTAATGCTGTGTCCAGCAGATTTATGGCTTCTATGGTTTTATTGTCACGCATATACAGGGAAGCTAAAAAGGCAACCGTTTCAATATGCGCTGAATCTTGAGAAATAATATTTTTTGCTATCTTTATTGCTTCATCCGTATTCTTGTTTCTTAACATTACAGCGGCTTTTAACAATAATCCGTCAGCATTATTGGGCTCTTTTGACAAGATTAAATCAATTTTTTGTTGCGCTTTATCCGGTTCATTAGCGAGTAAAAGATAGATTCGACCCAACCTGGCCTGGTTTTCCAACAGATTGGGATTAAGTTCTTCTGCTTTTAAATAATTGCCGAATGCTTTTTGGTACTCGTTTAGCTGCTCATGCACTTTTCCTAGCTGGAAATAAGCGTCAGCGTCTTTCGGGTCTATTTGAAGTACATTTTTTAATTCAATTCTGGCCTTATCAAGATTACCGGAAGCGATGGACGACTTCGCCTTCTCCAGATAAACCGCCTTTCTTTCTTCAGCACCACCACAAGAAATTAATGCGAATGCACAAAGTGTTAATAATAAGATTCTGTATAATTTCATAGTATTGCCTTATTTAATTGTTTGAACTTCTCTTTATCCGTTATCCTGATTGATACGACCTGTAACCTCATACTATGCAAGCTGCCATCACCACATCCTTTGGCTCCTTAACCAATATACCCTTCACGGATCAAATATAAATAAATATCCTGTGCTGCCTGTACCGGCGTGACGTCCACTGTATCAATCCTTATTTCAGGGTTTTCCGGTATGTCGTAGGGGTCACTGATTCCGGTGAATTCAGGAATAATTCCCTTTCTGGCTTTTGCATACAAACCTTTCCTATCCCGATTCTCACATTCTTCAAGTGAGGTTGAAACATGTATTTCTACAAATGCACCGTATTCTTCAATATTATTACGCACTTCGCGCCTGGTATCTCTATAAGGTGCGATAGGTGCACAAATTGCTACGCCACGGTTTTTAGTAATTTCACTGGCAACATAACCTATTCTTCTTATATTTATATTTCTGTCTTTTTTCGAAAAACCCAGTTCGCTGGATAAGTTAAGCCTGACCACATCGCCATCTAACAAAGTGACTGGTCGTTTGCCTTCTTCAAGAAATTTTGCGTATATAATTCTTGCCAGTGTCGATTTGCCAGAACCAGAAAGCCCTGTAAAAAACAATGTTAAACCTCGTTTTGAGCGTGGCGGATAAGATTGCTGTAAGGCTCTTAAAACTGCTGGATAGGTCACCCAGTGTGGAATATCTTCCTGCTTGAGCAGTGAATTTACAATCCGGGTATTAGAAAATGACTCACTACTGCATAGTGCCTGCTCCATACCGGTTCGAGTTATAAATTTTTCTTTTTCCTCATCATAACAAAGCTCTTCAATATTGATAATTTTAATATCAATATCATCTTCAAACTGTTTAACATATTGCTGTGAAGCACCGCTTACATAAAACCGTTTACCTGAGTCGCGTACATTAGGCGGACCGGCATGTTCAGTGCCCACTATATAATGCGTGCAACCATAATTCTGCCGAATAATGGCATTCATTAATGCTTCTCGCGGACCCGCCATACGCATGGCCATGGGAATCAATGCTAATGACACAAGACTTTTAGGGTACTGTTTTAATATAGCCTGATAACAATGCACACGAGAGTAATAATGCAAATCACCGGGTTTTGCCATGCCCACAACCGGGTGAATTAAGATATGGGCATTGGCCTGTTTTGAGGCACGCATGGTCATTTCATAATGTACCGCATGCATCGGTTTACTGGTATGAAAAGCCACGATTGAGCGCCAGCCTGATTTATCAAAATGCTGACGTAATTCTTTTGGTGTAAAACGAAGTGTTTCAAAATCATAATGTAATGGCAGTTGTACGGCATCAACTTTGCCACCAATATAGACTTTGCCTACCGAATTCATCAGGTAATCCACACCCGGATGCTCTGTATCTAATGTACCGTATATGTTTTCAGCTTCTTTGTTTTTATCAGGCTGCCATTTACTTTCGACAGTAATAACGGCTGGCATAAAACCTTCAATATCGTGCAGTGCAACTTTGTCGCCAACATTAATTTTAGCCGCCTGCTCTTCTGACAAATCAAGATAAAAAGGAAGCGGCCAGACAGTGCCGTCTAATAAGCGTGTGTTTTCAACAACCGATTCATATTCGTGTTGATTCATGAAGCCGGTTAAAGGTGATAATGCGCCAGTAACCAGCAGCTCCAGATCACACTGCTGCCTTTGGCTGAGTGTTATTGACGGATAGGATTCTGATTCTTTTTTAATGCGTTCAGCATCCGCTTCATCCAGTAATAAATTGATTAGTTTGCCTTTGTACGGCGAGATAAGGTGTTCCATAATATCTATATTTACTATTCCAGGTTGTTGTCATTCTGAGCGGTGGTGTCAGTGGAGTGACTGGTTTCGACATTTAACGGAAGTTATAAGTTGTATGTTTTAAGTTATAAGTTAAAAACGTTACTCCATCCTTTGGTTCGCCTGCCTGCTGCAGGCAGGTAAACGGCACATCCGTATGCCACTGCTCCACGAATAGTGCTAAAAAAAACAAAAGCTTATTTTAACTACAGATAAGAAACTTAATGCATACAACTTACAACTTACAACTTATAACTTCCGTTCCTGACCGAACTCAGTCATTCGCTCTATGTATAGACCTGACACGTTGTGCCAGGTTTAAATCTAATCTACGTACAGTTAATACTTCGCCTTATTTAAAACCGTGCCAATGACATTAGTAATAGACAGTAAATCGATCGCCTGCTCAAGATCGGCCTGCTTTGTTGTATCATCCTCCACCACAACTAATGCACAATCAACACAAGGCGAAAAAGACACAGTGTCAGCCACGCTTAAAACGGGCGGCATATCAAAAATAACCATTCTTTTCGGGTAGCGGTCTTTTAATTCATTAACCAGTGTACACATCTTCGGTGAGCCTAACATTTCGGTGGAGTTCATCAGCGGTTGACCACCCGGCAAAATAACAAAGTGATCAATATCACCCGGCCTTATTAATACATCAGACAAATCAATATCCTTACTCAGGAAATCACTTAATCCCAGCTCAGGTGTTATACCAAAATACTCGTGTAGTTCCGGTTTTCTTAAGTTGCCATCTACCAGTAAAACAGTGTATTCAATCTCCTTTGCAATACTAATGCCCAGATTAATTGCTGTAGTGGTTTTACCTTCGCCCTCACCAACACTGGTAACAGCAAGCGAGTTCCACTTATGCTCTTCCATGCGCTGCACAACCTGCGTGCTTAAAATTTTAAATGCATCAGCATACTCGTTATGCTCCATCGCGCTTAAAATTCGATTCTCACGTTGCAGCCCAACATGCCCTTCTATCGACCTGGTTTGGGTATATTTGATTGATTGCACATCCTCAGCATGACTTTGGCGAACACTTTGGCTGATGTCAATGCCTTCACGTTGCTGTCGTGCTCTTTCTAATGCCTGTTGTATTTTTTCCATAGAACTGTTCTCAAGTGTGTACAGGTTACGCCATTAAAATATCAAATTTACGCAATATTCTGAACCACATAACATCTAATGGTGATACTACAAAGTGGATAAATAATAATGCAAAGGCAATAATGGCAACAAATAATACAACCACTCGCTTTTTGATGCGCTGTGTTTTAGCTTTATCCTGTAAATTCATTTCATAAGGAATCACTGCTAACGGTAATGCGCCTAACAGTCTTTGTACGCTTCTGGCACCGCGAACTGTGCCGCTGATGGCATCGGCCACAACCGCAAAACCCAGACTGCAGCCCAAAGCCAGAATAAAACCTAAAAATAGTATTGCAGGTCGGTTAGGGCTAATCGGCTTTTCAGGCATAACGGCAGGTTCAATTAAAGTAAACCGCTCACCCTTGCTTTCTGCTTCAAGTTGCTTTGCAACATCCGCCTGCATTTGCTTGGCTTTTGTTTCCTGATAACGAATAACTGCATTTTCATAGTCCCTTTTCAGCACCAGATAATCACGCTCTACCTGTGGTGCCTCATACAATGAAGCTTCGATCTCTTTAATCTTTGCTATAACTTCTTTTCGTTGTACAGCAATCGACCTAATCTCACTCTCAACACCCGCCAGTTGTGACTGAACGGTTAGATAAATCGGGTTATCCGGCTGTTCTTTATAATAGTTTTGAACCGGTCTGCTTCTTACTTCTGCCAATTCTATGTTTAATGCGTCTATTTTTTCTTCCAGGGCAACCACATCAGGATGTTCAGCCGTATACCTTTGTCTTTGCTGTACTAATTGACCATTCAATAATTTTAATTCTTCTGCTAAAACATCCGCACTATTTGATTTTCCTGTTTCTTTTTCCAGTGAAGAAATCTCGCTTTTTAAACGTATGATGTCAGGATGCACACTTGAGTATTTTGATCTAACCGAGGCATATTCAGCCTGCAATAGTTTTAACCTTTCAGCGGAACCGGGTACACCCGGGTTGCCCGGATCAATTTGTGCAAGCTGACCGCCTAAATAAAAACGTCTTTCTTCCAGCGATCGCAGTGTTGCATCAATGGTAGTTAACTCAGTCTCCTTTCTTTGCATCACGCCAAGATTTATTTGTTGTAACTCTGGCAGGGCACTGGCATGTTGCTGTTTAAAAACAGCAATTTTTGCTTCTAACGCATCTATCTGGCTACTTAAGCGCTCGGCTTCTTCTCTAAAAAATGCGGAGGTATCAGTGGCTTTCTGGCTTCGGCTAGTTAGATTTTCGTCTAGATATAAAGTCGTTAGTTCACTCGCTACGCGCTGTACTTTGGCTGGCGATTCACCTCTATAAGACAAAGAGAATGCAATGGTTGCTGTTGATGGCCGCCCTGTTCTCGGGTCAACCACTTCAGCACTGATCAGATCGAGCGAGATATCTTTTTTAACACGCTCAATGATGTCTTCTGTTGTTGCAAATTTGCGCTCATCTTCATAGAGTTTAAATTTATCAATGATTCTTAACAGGTTGGTGCGGGTCATGACACGCGCCTGGATAGTTTGAATCCTTTCTGCGGCGTAACTTGTCACCGTAGTCATGACCAGTTCCTGAGGTATTTCCTGCTGCTCAATCAAAATGGTCGAACCCGATTTGTAAATAGCGGGCAATAAAAACGCTACAGTAGCCGTAAGCAATAAAACCACAGAAAATATTAAAAATATTGCAGTTTTTCTTTTTTTAATGGCAATTATATAGTCTTGAATATCTTTTTCTTGTTCTTCCATATCACTCTAAAACCCTGTAAATCACTGACGAAATAATAGTTTATCTCTGTTTAAAATGTTGATAATGAGGGAAAATTGTAAGTTAATCCCGCATAAATTCTGTTTGAGTGTGGTGCCCGGCTATCACTGGTATCACTCTTAAATTTTCTTGCTATATAACGATAGGATGCATTAACAGACCATTTTGGCGATATCGAATAAAAAACTCTGCTTTCAAAAAAGAATAGATCACGATCAATGGTGCCAGCAATATCACTTAACGATGTAACATCCTCAAAACGCGCACTGATATCATAACGCCATAATGCAGACAATTTTTCTGTATAAGTGACCTTTAACCTGTCAACCTGATCCAGACCGCCAAATGAGTTTGTTGTATTATCACGACTGAGTCTGCCTTTAATACTGCCACTTTCAAGCTCTTGTGTTATACCAGCGTCTAGCACAAAACCACGATCATTAAAATCAACCTCCTGTGTTTGCGTAATGGTCTGGCCTAAAACATCAAACGTCTGAGTAACGACATTCGTTGCATTTCGTCTGGATACACCACCCAGAAAATCTATCGATAATGTTTCTGAAAATTTATGGTCGATACCTATACGCGATATAAATAACTGATAGGTGACCAGATCGGCTTTACTTCTATAATCAACCGCCTGCAAAATAAGTGATAACTGATTTTTCTCTGTTAAATCATATGCCAGTGTGACTGAGCCTGTGTCGGATACATAAGATGTAAAAGCCGTATTTTCAACGTCTAAATAATCAACATCCGAATAAGTATAAGACAGAATTAAAGCCAGACGCTCTGTCAGTAATCGCGTGTATTTCGGTGTAATACTTTGGTTTTTTCGTTCAACCCTGCGCCCGACAATACCAAAATCTGTTGCTGTAGAACTTAGGTTACTATCCAGATCATGACTTATGTTTAATGAAAACATATTACGCTGACCATTGTATTGTCCGGTCAGGTCAAAAAACTGGTCGTTACCGTCAATCGTTTCATCTGAATACTTCTGCAGTCTTAATCTGGCGTTTAACTCTGCCTGCCAGTGCTGTTCTTTGATAATACCTGAAAGTGATGGCGTAATAATGACACCGCTAACGGCATCATGTGGCCCGGCGGTTAAAAAGATATTGTCATTATATTCAGCACGTGCATCAACATCTGTTTCCAAAGACCATTGTTTAGCGCATGCGTTTGATGCTAACAACACAGCGATACACACCACCGATATTTCGAAAACGTGAGGGATTTTAATCACAACAGAAAACTTATAATTTAAAACTTATTACTTACAACTGTTAAGGCACGACCACCGTATCGCCTGCTTTCAGGATAATGTTCATATCCAGTCTTTCACCGCTAATCACCTCATCGTAATCAAATTTTTTCATAAGAGTGCCGGTCTCGGTACGACGAATAATTTTAATATCATCAGTATCTGCGAAAGGCGTTAAACCTCCCGCCATGGTTAACGCCTGCAAAACGTCCAGATAACCTGTTGCAGTAAATTCACCTGGGCGGTTCACTTTGCCGATTACATATATTTTATTACTTTCAGAACGCAGCACGCTCACCGTGACATTCGGGTGTGGAATATAACGCTTTAATTTTTTAACCAATGTCTCTGACAAAGCTTTAGTGGTTAATCCGCCAGCTTGAATTTCACCCGCTAAAGGAAATGTAATGCCACCATCGGGTCTAACCAGTACTTCCAGCTGCATGCCTTCTTCTTTCCATACAGAAATATTTAACACATCACCGGGACCTATTTGATATGAGGCCGGGGTTGATTCATTAGTCGCCCCAGCATCTGTTTCAGCTATTGCCGATACCGCTGAAAACATCAAAAAGAAAGAGACTATAAATCGAAAGACTGTAGTTTTAATGGACATTGTTCCAATTCCTTGAAATGTAAAATTATTGTAACTTCTCAACAAAAAACCTGAGCAAAAAATAATCTACCATCTCGGGCAACGGGGGAGATGACAATAAGGTAAAAAATACTTCGCGCAGAGCTTTCTAAGTAAATATACGAATGAATTATAGACGTTTTTAAGCGTTATGTGGCACAAATTAACCCTATTATGGGGTCACTCCCAGGCACTGACACCATAAGACAATAAGACCCTGCCGGTTTAAACACACGGATTGATTACCGTAACCGGCAAGTGTCTAAAATGCTTGTCCAGAGTTACCACATCAACGTGATGTAACCTGGCAATAACCGCAATTAACGCATCGGTAAGAGGCACCGTAATACCTTTGCGTTTCAAATCTTGCAATAGTAAACCCGCTTCATGCCATGCATTTTCTTCACATGGCAATGATTCTATAGTTGAAAACAACAAGTCTAATTGCCTGTTTTCTTTCTTACCTTTCGCACCTTGTAACAACTCTGTCACGACTACACCACACAGTAATGCTTTGTCATCCTCAATGGCCTTTACCATCAAGTCACCTAACATCCCGTCTGGAAAACGAAGAAAATCAATCCATGCGCAGGTATCAAATAATATGCCAGAAGTCACTCTGCCTTCTCCAGTTCACGCAATTGCTGCCAATTATCTTCAATATCAACTTTACCACGTAATGCTAATATTTTATTCTTTCTCTGTTGCTTTAAAAAAGCGGCTAATGCAATTCTTATCGCTTCAGAACGATTATTTTTACCCGTTTCCTGCATTACCTCAAACAACATAGTATCATCAATATTTAATGAAGTTCTCATCACATTACCTTTAATATGTTATGTTAATAATAACACCTATAAACATATAATATCACAAAATAAAGATGATAAAATTAACGGCAAAACATTATGCCAGTCTACAAATAAGGTGCCCCCCCTCCTGTAGGTGGAACATTTGTCGCA
>JAFLJY010000256.1 GCA_022712755.1 Gammaproteobacteria bacterium | reverse complement strand
TAAAACATCTAATATGAACATTTGACCTTGCTGATTTTTAAGCACGCCATCCTGGATAGTCCAACCCGCCTCACGTAATAAATCGCGCGCTTGTATTAAATTATTCCGCAAGCTGTCTGGTGCTAGTGTCGTCGCCGGTTGCCATTGCCTGGTAAAAATTTCTTCAGGCAGTTGATGCCGGTATTTTTCCAGCAAAGCCAGTTCTTTTCCCTCTGGTAAACCCTGCGATGCTAGTTCACTGTTACTAAAATAACTATAGCCGCGAACATACTGATTATAAAAAAGCTTTTTGTTAGCCCATTCAAAGTCATAAGCCAGACTTAATGCCCGCCTGACTCGAACATCTTTAAATTTATCTCGTCGAGTATTAAAAGCAAAACCTTGCATACCGGCATTGTTATTATGTGTTAAGCCTTTTTTTATGATTTCGCCTGATTCATAACGCGGCCCTTCATGAGATCGTGCCCAGCGTTTTGAATAATTTTCAAAAAAGAAATCAAACTCACCGGCTTTAAATGCCTCAAGTGCAATGGTCGAGTCTTTATAATATTTGTAGGTTATTCTATCGAAATTAAACATGCCTTTTCGAACGGCCAGATCTTTTGCCCAGTAGTTTGAGTTTCTGACATATTTAATATTTTTGCCGCGCGCATATTTTTCAACCGTGTAAGGACCACTGGCAATCGGTTTGGTGTCACTGAGTTTTTCAAAAGCAGTATCACCAGCCCATTTTTTAGAGAATATCGGTATTTCACCAATAATCATATGCAGTTCTCGATTTTTATTTTTAAAATCAAATCGAATAATTAAACGATCTATCACCGTAGCCGATTTAACATCGCCAAAATAAACCCGGAATTGCGGATGCGCTGCTTTGCTCATCAGGGTATCAAATGAATATTTAACTTCTTCAGCGGTAATCGCATCTCCATTTGAAAAACGGGCTAGCGGGTTAATATGGAAGGTTACGGATAACGCGTCATCTGCTAAATAAAAATTATCGGCAATGAGGCCGTACATACTAAACGGTTCATCCAGGCTTTTTTCCAGCAGGCTTTCAAACACCAGAACACTCAGTCCACCTGCAGAAATACCCTTTAATAAATATGGGTTGAGGCTATCGAAAGTACCTAAGCCCATCAAAGTTAACTCACCGTGTTTTGGCGCAACAGGATTGGCATAGTCAAAATGTGTAAAGTCGACCGCGTATTTCGGCTCATACCCCATACCCATGGCAGGCACAGCAATCGAGAGGTTCGGTAGAAAAAACGATAAGAAGAGGAATAACTTAATCTTTGTTGCACATTTTGCAACAAGCGCGCCGCGCAGAGATCCTGACAATAATTTTAATTTTTGATACATGTAATGCTTTGTTTTTTACTTTTATGGTTGATTTTATGGGTATAATCCGCCTAACATGTGCCTCTTAAGTTTACAGTACAGACTAACAGATGGCTAACAACTGGCTGGCTAACAATAATAAACATATAGCATCTATATGGGAGAGTGACTAATGGGTTTTTTACAGGGCAAACGAGTACTTATTTTCGGTGTTGCGAGCAATCGTTCAATTGCCTGGGGTATTGCACAGGCAATGCACCGTGAAGGCGCTGAACTGGCATTTGCCTATCAGGGTGAAAGACTAAAAGAGCGGGTTGAAAAATTAGCTGGACAATGCGGCTCCGATATCGTTGTGCCTTGCGATGTTGAAGATGATGAACAAATTGAAGCCGTTTTCGATCATCTTGATGATTACTGGGACAGCCTGGATATCATCGTCCATTCCGTTGCCTTTGCACCAAAAGAAATGCTGGAAGGTGATTATCTGGACAATATTACTCGCGATGGGTTTAACACTGCTCACGATATTAGCTCATACAGCCTTGCAGCCATTGCTAAAGCCGGTCGTCACATGATGCAAAATCGCGACGATGCGGCCATTATCACCATGAGTTACCTCGGGGCGGTACGCGCCTTCCCCGGTTACAACGTTATGGGTCTGGCAAAAGCCAGCCTTGAAGCCAATGTTCGTTATCTGGCACACTCTTTGGGTCCAGAAGGCATTCGTGTTAATGCCGTTTCAGCCGGCCCGATCAAAACCCTGGCAGCAAAAGGTATTACCGGCTTTAACAAAATCATCAAACACGTTGAACAAAGCGCACCACTACGTCGCAATGTGACCATTGAGGAAGTTGGCAATACCTCGGCTTTCCTTTGTTCGAGTTTGGCTAGCGGCATTACCGGCGAAATTGTTTATGTTGACGCGGGTTATCATACGGCTGGGCTAATGGGTGATGTTGCTGAATAACAGCATTTTGCAATCATAAAGTATGGGTAAACTGAACAGTTACCGTTTACTTTAACGACTCCATCCTTTGGTTGGTAAATCGCACCGCCTTCCTGGCTCTTTGCGAAATACGACCCACACGGATGCGGGAAGTGTGGAAAATGCAGGAGCATTTTTTCCACCCGTCCATCCATGGACATAACGGCACTTCCATGTGCCACTACTCGCTGAGTAGTTACAAATAAGGGCGAATTTATTCGCCCTTTTTTTATGACACACTACAATCATCATTATTGACAATTACGGCGTAGGATTTATGAGTAAAAAAATGAACCTGACCAACAAAGTGCTTTTTGGTATGGCTTTAGGTATTGCTGTTGGCCTGTTTTTCAACCTTAGTGGTTTAAATGCCGCGGGCTCTTTCATCAACGAATACATTGTTAATGGCTTATTTCATACCATCGGCAAATTGTTTGTTAATGCGCTAAAAATGCTGGTCGTCCCTCTGGTATTTTTCTCACTTATTTGTGGTGTTTGCGGCATCGGCAATATAAAAACGCTGGGCCGTGTTGGCAGCAAATCATTTGTACTTTATATGCTAACGACTGCGGTTGCCATTGCCGTTGCCATTACCGTTGCTGCTCTTTCAGGTATTGGCAAAGGCATGAACCAGGTTACTGATGCTACCTTTACCGGCAAAGATGCACCGCCTTTGACTGATGTTCTAATTAACATTGTTCCAACCAACCCGATTAACGCCATGGCCAGTGGTGACATGTTACCTCTTATTTTCTTTTCTATAATATTGGGTATAAGCATCTTAATGGTAGGCGAAAAGGCAAAAAAGGTCATTGACAGTGCTGAAGTTGCCAATGAAATCATGATGAAGATGGTGGGCATTATCATGGCGGTTGCACCTTATGCTGTTTTTGCTTTAATCGCAAAATCAATGGCAGACCTTGGTCTGGATTTATTAGCGCAATTAGCCGGTTATGTTTTAGTGCTGGTTGGCGTGCTGATGCTGCACTTATTTATTACCTTGATGTTTGTTTTAAAAGTTTTCTCCGGCTTGAGCCCAATGATATTCCTGAAGAAAATAAGAGGCGCACAAATTTTTGCATTCAGTACCGCCAGCTCTAATGCAACCATTCCTGTTACTTTAAGAACGGTTACTAAGCGTATGGGTGTGAATAATTCCGTTGGCTCCTTTACTGTTCCGTTTGGTGCAACAATCAATATGGACGGTACGGCAATTATGCAAGGGGTTGCCACTGTTTTTATTGCCAATGTGTACAATGTTGATCTTGGTATAGTTGGTTATCTGACCGTTATTTTAATGTCGGTACTGGCGTCGATTGGCACCGCCGGCGTTCCCGGGGTAGGTTTGATTATGCTTTCTATGGTGTTCTATCAGGTAGGCCTGCCCATCGAGGGCATTGGTCTCATTTTAGGCGTTGATCGCTTGATGGACATGATTCGCACCGCGGTGAATGTATCTGGTGATGCTGTGGTCTCTTCCATCGTTGCCAAAAGTGAAGGTAAAATGGATATTAATGTGTTTAATGATCCAGATGCTGGTGTAATTGACACCAGTGAGTTTATGCATATTGATACGACGACCAGGAAGTAAAAGGTATAAACCTGGATTGACGTGCATGGAAGCACTAATGTCGCGAACGAATGGATGCGTAAGAGTGACCATCTGACAGATAGTGTCGGAATGGCTGGTTTAGACACAAAGCCGACGTTGGAAAAGCTGAAAAACATTAGTCCGCGAAGAACGCAAAAGACGCGAAAAAAGCAAAAACAATAATGGGTTTAAAGGATAAAACTAAGCTGTTTATATCAACTAAAACCAACAATATTATCGCTTATTCAGGACTACTTGAAAAAAAAATATTTTCTTTGCGCTTTTTTCGCGTCTTTTGCGTTCTTCGCGGACGATGCTTTTAATCTTTAATGTCTTCTAATGACCGAACTCAGTCATTCGAGCAATGAGTATATCTGACGCACTTTAACCGTTCATGTCTGGACTACGGTAAACGTTCTAGAATGAGCGCTTACCGTGAAAAACACTTTATTTCTCTATTAAACGTGTGTTTTTATCAATATCCGCACCTTCTTTTATTGCCAGTAAAATACTGGAAAAATCACGTATTGCATTATCGCGTAAAGCATCACTCTTAACCAGATCCAGCTGGTTCTGAGCAATGTTGTCAGGTGTGTTCACTTTAGTTAATACAACCAATGCAACATCACCTGACATCAAATCAATTAGCGATACAGATGCCGATCCATTTTGACCAGATGATATCTCAAAGGCTGTGCGTAATATTGAAGGATCACTGACTTTAGTATTGTCTCTACGCCCAAGGGAGGAAATATTCCCCACCTGAATACCGTCCATCTGTAAACCTTCTATACTTTCACCCGCTTCTATTTTAGATTGGACATCTAAAGCAGCGGCTTTTGTTTGTTCATGACCATTTTGTGCTATTAAAATATTTTCAATTTTAGAGCTTACCTGATCTAAAGGAATCGCTGTTGCGGGCACATGTTCGTTTAAACGTAAAACTATAACATGCGTTGGGCTGATTTCAATAATGTCACTGTTACTGCCCTGTTCTAATACCAGTGGCGAAAAAGCGATGTTTCTTAGTTTTTCATTCTCAGTAATATTTACTCCCTGGCCTGCTTTTTGATGACGAAAAAAATAGTCAGTGCTGGTAATTTTCAGCCCTAGTTCCTCCGCTGAAATATCGAGGCTATCAGGATTTTCATAGGCCGTTGTAGCAAGCCTTTCACTCAAATCATAAAACATTGAAGCAGCGCTATCTGCCTTCATTTCTTCTTCAAAGCCAACACGCTTAATTTCAAATGACTCTACGGTTTCACTTCTTACGTCATCGAGTTTAATTAAATGATAGCCAAATTGTGTTTCCACCGCTTCACTAATCTCGCCCCCATTTTTTCCAGACAAGCTTAAATTATACAAAGCTTGTTCAAAAGGTTTAACCATATCGCCTAACATTACCCAACCGAGGTCACCACCGTCTACAGCAGAGCCGGAATCCTGTGAATGTTTTTTTGCTAATTCAGCAAAGTCAGCACCCTGCTCAAGCTCCTTTTTAAGTGATTGAATTTTTTCCTTCACGGCAGCCCTGTTGCTGTTGCCTACTGCACCGTCTTCTGTTGTTTTTAACAATATATGACGGGCTTTACGTTCCTCACGACCACTAATACTGGCCACGTACTGTTCATACATTTTTTTAATTTGACCTTCATCAATTTCAACATTTTCAGATAGTGCATCAGCAGTAATTTCTACATAATCAATTTTAATTTTTTCAGGTGTCATAAAACGATGCAGGTTTATCTCATAGTATTGCCTGATTTCTTCTTCAGTGGGCTTTTCTGCGGTTGAAAAATGCTCTGTATTAAATGTCAGTACTGTAATGTCGCGCGTTTGTTCATTTAGTGTGGCCAGATTTTGCATTTCTTCTTTAGTAACAAAAGCTGAATTAGCAATCGCTGACTGCATTTGCTGTAATCTTAATTCGTTTCTTAATGCCTGTTCATACATTGGAATGCTCATACCGAGAGAGTTAGCATTCGCTTCAAAACGCAGGCGGTCAAAAACACCATCAACTGTAAATAGCTGTTTGATTTTTGCCGATAAAATAGAATCTGAAATCCTGTAGCCTTTTTCAAAGCTAACGCTTTCCAGTAATCGCTGATTGATTAATTGCGTTAACGTGCGCTCACGCAATGCTGTCTCTTCAATGGGAAGTTTACCTCCGTACTGACGAAGCATGGACTGACGTTGCATGGAGACTGAACGTTCAAATTCATTTGCTGATATTTCCATGTCATTAACTTTAGCTGCATAGCGGGGGCCAGCGTCATCAAAATAAGACTGAATACCCCACAGCATAAAAGGCAAGCTAATCAAAGCAACGATGACCATACCTAACCAGCCTTTTATATTATCATTTATAGCCTGTAACATAGTTTTTCTCTGTCCTAATCAGTCACCTGGTGCTTTTAAACCAGGCAGTAAATTTTGTTATAGATAAAAATATTTATATCTCGGGATTATACCTAAAACATTAGATTTATGAGATGAATTTTTTATAAGGGATTAGAGCCAAATGGCACTTACTTAAGCAAAAGATAATCACAAAAACAGGTTCTTCGTAGGTTGGCGCTGAGGCACGAAGCCCAACAATGAAGCTAGAATCAGCCGGCCTGTTGGGCTTCGTGCCTCAGCGCCAACCTACATTACTAAACACACTCATGCCAGGCTAGTTAGTAAAAAAATAACCTGGAACACCTTAAGTAAGCGCCATTCGAATCAGAGACGAATAATATTTAACTCTTAATAAGTGGCAAAAAAAATGCCACATCAAAATTAACATCGTGGTTAACCTTAATGCGGCATAGTCTTAATATGGCGGACCGGACGGGATTATTCGGGCTATCCTGCGCTACAAATTACTTCCTGTAATTTGCCGTACCGGCTGGCTATCGCCATTCAATTTTGTTCCAGACAAAATTAGTCACCCTTCGGGTCATCCGCAAAAGTCGCGGATGCTCAAAATCGTTCCCAACAATTTTGTCGAACCGTTCAAACCCCGTCTTTCTCTCACATTATGTAAGGTGTACTCTGCTCGGCTTGTGCAAGCTGAATCTTCATATTTGGCGGACCGGACGGGATTATTCGGCGCATCCTTGCGCCTCTCCCAAGGGCTCGCTGTGCTCGTGTAAATTTGTTCCTGACAAATTTATCGAACCGTTCGATCCCGTCTTTCTCTACATTTCGTATCATGTACTCTGATCGAGCAATGTAAACTGTTATATTTAATATGGCGGACCGGACGGGATTCGAACCCGCGACCTCCGGCGTGACAGGCCGGCATTCTAACCAGCTGAACTACCGGTCC
>JAFLJY010000315.1 GCA_022712755.1 Gammaproteobacteria bacterium | reverse complement strand
TTATATGTCCATGAATGGACTGTATATAGAAAATGCAGGAGCAATTTTCTTATATGTCCATGGATGGACTGCCATGTTCGCATAATGGCGCAAAGAGCCACGGAAGGCGGTGCGTTTAAACGGAGCATTCTCAAGTGCAAGAGGCATAAACTAAAAATGCTTAAAACCAGTAGCGGGAAAATCTATCAACTTATTTTCCTTATCATAAAATTCCAGCTCCCTGGAATCTGTAATCTCACCAATACAACTTAATGTTAACTTGTGTTTTTTTGCCAGGTTTTCGACATCCGCCTGATGCATTTGGTTGATGGTGAAACATAACTCGTAATCGTCACCCTGTGTTAATAACATCGACCAGTCTAATATATTTTTATTGTACTGCTGAAAATAATATTGTGCCGAATGTGAAATCGGAATTGAAGGCAATAGAATTTGTGCACCGCAACAACTCGCATCAAGCATATGACCTAAATCAGCAACCAGACCATCCGAAATATCAATCGCACATTTTGAATACGAAACCAACTCTTCGGCAAATTTCACTCTGGCTTCAGGACGATTTAATTTTTGAATACAGGGCAATAATTTTTCATCATTCAGATTGTTTAATACTGCGTACAATCCAATAGCACCATCACCTAATACTCCCGTAACATATATTTTGTCACCAATTTCTGCTTTATCACGCCGCATTATTTTATCTTTATCAGCAAACCCCATTGCCTGGATGGTGATAGACAAAGCCCCTTTTGTAGTATCGCCACCAATTAAACTGATGTTGAATTTTGATAACACAGAATTAAATTGCTGGGAGAAAGCCTGTAACCAGGACTCATTATTTTCTACTAATGAAACGGGCAGTGAAATGGCTAATGTAATCCATGCAGGTGTTGCACCCATGGCAGCAAGATCACTTAAATTAACCATAATGGCTTTGTAAGCAATGTCCTGTGCTGAGGTATTTTGCGGGAAGTGTACGCCTGAAATTAGCGTATCCGTGGTTATCAGCAATTGCTTGTTTACTGGTGGTGACACAACGGCGCAATCATCACCACCAGCCAACTCTACATCATCACGTAATACTTCAAAGCTGAAATACTTTTTGATGATATCAAACTCGCTATCCATAATCCGAAAAAAGTTATTTGGATTTGTTCGGATGTACTTCAGCGACTCTAATTTCCTTTGCTACTTTATCTAAAACTGCATTAACAAATGCATGGCTGTTTTCAGCGCAATATTCTTTTGCAATATTGACGGCTTCATTTAATACCACTCGATACGGCACATCAAGACGATTAATAAACTCATAGCTTGCCAAACGTAATATTGCACGTTCGACAGGATCAACCGATTCAACACTGCGGGTCATGTATTTTTCGAGCAATGGATCTAACTCACTTATTTTTGATGCTACGCCACTGACCGATTCAGAGAAAAATTCTGAATCAAATTGTGTGACATTATTTTCATCTAAGAACTGCTGTTTTATTGCAGTAATACTATCGCCCGTCATTTGCCATTGATAAATAGCCTGCATTGCAAGGCGACGGGATTTACCCCTGGCTTTGGCTAAACCTTTCTTGTTCAAAGCACTATTTAAAACAGTTTTATTTGACTTTGGCATTTTTTAACAACGCTGTATCTGAAAAAACTCATAACTACTCAGCATATTATTTCCTGATTAATTGGTAGGGTGGATAAGTGAAACGCATCCACCTTTAGTTGATATTGTGGCGGATGCGTTTCACTTATCCACCCTACCAACTGCCCGAACTTGTTAAGAATTACCAAAAATTAAGCTAACTCTTTAAAAATATTAACCATTTCAATAGCTGCCGCAGCCGCTTCTGCACCTTTATTGCCGGCTTTAGTGCCCGCACGCTCGATGGTTTGTTCAATATTTTCTGTGGTTAGAATACCGTTAATGATTGGCATACCGTGGTCAAGAGCAATGGCAGACAACCCCTTTGCTGATTCATTTGCCACAATATCAAAATGCGGTGTTGCGCCACGTATGACTGCGCCCAGGGCAATAATTGCACTGTAATCACCTGACTGTGCCAGGTGTTGAGCAGTAACCGGCAGTTCAAATGCACCCGGCACACGCACCACGGTAATGTCCGATGCAGATACACCATGTCGAAGCAGGGTATCCATCGCGCCGGCAAGCAAACTTTCTACGATATAGCCGTTAAAACGTGCCACCACAATAGCAAAACGCCCTTCTGTGTATTGCAAACTGCCTTCAATTATTTTACTTTCGCTCATAACCTTCTCACCTAATATTTATTTACTTATCTGTACCGGCTACATAACCGACCACTTCCAGTCCAAAACCAGCCAGGCCATGAATCACTTTTGGCGCTGTCATCAGTTGCATTTTTTTCACACCTAAATCCATCAGTATCTGCGCACCGACACCGTCTGTTCTTATGTCTACAGGCTGTTTTGTTTTAACCACTTCAGCCTGTTCAACATTTGAATGATCACGCATCCACTGTAAAATAACGGCATCTTCATCCTGTAAGGTCAGCACAACAACAACACCTTGCTTAGCTTTAGCAACCTGTTTCAGTGCATCTTGTAATGGCCATGCTTTCATGTCCTGCGAACCAAAGGCATCAGTTAATGCATTTTTCATATGAACGCGCACCATCACTGGCGCTTCCGAATCCATTTCACCTTCCACCTTAAGCAGTGCATAGTGCGTCAGAGCATCAAGATTATTACGGTAGGCAATTAATTTGAAATCACCGCATTGTGATGGAAAGTCACATTCTGCTATACGTTCAACTGTTTTTTCATGTTTTAGTCGGTAGCTGATTAAATCTTCAATCGTGCCAATTTTTAAATTATGCTGCTGCGCAAATTTTTCCAGGTCAGGACGACGCGCCATGGTACCGTCTTCATTTAGAATTTCCACAATCATTGAACTGGGTTCCAGTCCAGCCAGTCCAGCCAGATCACATCCTGCTTCGGTATGTCCGGCACGCGTTAACACTCCACCCGGTTGCGCCATGAGTGGAAAAATATGTCCCGGTTGCACAATATCTTTGGGTGAGGCATCAGACTTCACTGCTGCCAGAATAGTGACTGCGCGGTCACCCGCAGAAATACCTGTAGTAACCCCTTCTGCCGCTTCAATAGACATGGTGAAATTAGTGCTTTCAATCGCATCAGCACCATGAATCATTAATGGCAGACTTAATTGCTGGCAACGTTGTTGCGTCAAGGTAATACAAATCAAACCTCGACCATAACGTGCCATAAAATTAACATCATCTGGCGTTACTGCAGATGATGCCATTAAAAGATCGCCTTCATTTTCACGGTCTTCATCATCCATAATGACAACCATTTTGCCCTGGCGGATATCTTCGATAATTTCTTCTGTAGTATTTAATTTCATAATATTTCAGTTACGCCCAACTCTACCGGACAAAACCGGCTTTAGCCAATGTTTCTAGTGTAATACCATTACCTGTAATATCATCCTGTTTCATTAACAGTCTTTCCAGGTAACGCGCAATTAAATCCACTTCAAGATTCACCTTTGTACCCGGCTGATAATTTTTAATGATGGTTCTTTGCTGTGTATGTGGAACAATATTTATTTCAAAATCGGTATTGCTGATTTTATTTACCGTTAAACTGGTGCCATCAATACAGATTGAGCCTTTCATTGCAATATAATGCTTCAACTCTTCTGGCGATCTGATGGTAAGCACAATAGACCGTGATGATTCTTTAATGCTAAGCACTTCACCTAAACCATCAACGTGACCACTGACCAGATGACCGCCCAAACGTGTGGTCGGTAACAGGGCTTTTTCCAGATTAACTTCACTGCCTGTTGCAAGATCTTTCAAACTGGTTAATACAATTGTCTCATTAGAAACGTCTGCTACAAAGTGTTTTTTGTCAAACTCAACAGCTGTCAGGCAAACACCATTAACGGCAATACTGTCTCCATGTTGCACGTCACTCATATCGAGTGAACCCACATCGACATGCAAACGCATATCACCACCAGTAGGCTCAATATTTTTTATGCGACCTAGCGCTTCAATTATTCCAGTAAACATAGTGTGTTTTCTTTATTTAGCGACCAATTGCAGCTTCTGTCCATACTTATAAAAGCGGGATCACATAGCTGGTCAAGGGCATTGACGAGGCATTATTAAATTCCGCACCGGCGGCGACACCCACATGAGCAATTTCTTCTGCTGATGTGGATTTATCAAAAAGCGCAAACATGGCTCCTAAAGCATATTCTGCGCCCGAGCCTATCGCCCAGAACTTTTTATATTCTGTTACTTCCCGTAATGAATGAATGCCAAAGATACCAAAAGGGTTGGCAATTAACGCATCTAGCTGAGTTGATTCATAGGGATCATCGTCTTCATCTTTAGCATTTAAAAAATAGTTTTCTTTCAACACTGGATGTAACGCACGAAAAGTTTCAAAAATGGCAAAACGTGAAGAAAAGTCTATCTTCGGAGTTTTATCCAGCTTTTTCTTTATGGTTTTGTTATTGGCAAAGACGCTTTCCAGCACCAGTTGATGTGCAGCACTACCCACGATGCCAAGATAGTTTTTTTCAAAATGTAATATTTTATCAAACGCAGCATCATACTCGTAGTTAAGTTTTAAATCACCAAAACTGGTCAGACTATCTGCCGCAATACAAACTTTTCCTGCTTTTTTTACAACAACAACTGTAGACATTAATAACCTCTAGTTTTACATTCAGAACAACTCAGAATGCACTTTTAGCAACTTCTGAATAAGTCTAGGCGGTTCTATCTATGTAGCCGTCTGTGGTCATGGATGACCAGTCGAGCGACACAGGGATGTGCTTGAGCGCGCTGTATAGATAGAACCGCCCAGACTTATTCAGAAGTTACCGTTTTTATCAGCAATACACTGGCTTTGCGGTAATTCGAATATCATTACCGATAGCTCGTACATCATTTATTTTCAGTGAAATTCTATCTTTCATCTGTGCTAATTCGGGCAAATGAAACAAGCCTTTTGCGCTGTCACCCATTATGTGCGGTGCCATATAAATAATAATTTCATCGACCAGCTCATCTTTTAAAAGAGCACCGCATAAAACCGATCCTGCTTCCACATGCAGCAGGTTAATTTCTTTTTTCGCCAGGTCTCGCATTAAAGCACTGAGATCTATCCTGGAGTCTGTTTTACCACTCTGAATTTTATCATCCTTGATTTTATCATCCCTGGCATCATGCAAAACAGCACACTGTTCAATTACAAAGGGATAGCTGTCCCTGTTATTCATTATGCCATCCATCATGTCATCCACATTCATTGAAGTATATACAATACACTGCCCTTCTACAGACGCTATTTTCGCATCCAATGGCATTCGCAGCTGACTATCCAGCACTATGCGTTTAGGCTGCCTTACCTGGTTCACCTTAAGCTCGGCTGCCGACATCCTGACATTCATCGATGGATCATCCGCCAGCACGGTTTCTATGCCGGTCAATATAGCTGAACTTGTCGCTCGCAAACGTTGCACGTCATTACGTGACGCATCACTGCTTATCCACTGACTTTCACCGGAGGCCATAGCGGTGCGACCGTCCAGACTCATGGCCAGTTTGACTCGTACAAACGGGCGACCGGCTTCCATGCGTTTGATGAAACCTAAATTTAATTCACGTGCTTGCGCTTCCAGCAAACCAGTTTCTACCTCTATACCCGCATCGCGTAACTTTTTTAATCCCTCACCGGCAACCAATGGGTTAGGGTCAAGCATGGCGACAATCACTTTTTTCACCCCGGAATCAATTAATGCATTTGCACACGGTGGCGTTTTACCGGTGTGACTGCAGGGTTCCAGGGTGACAAATACGGTAGCACCTTTTGCAGTGGCATCTTTTACCTGACCAGCTGACTGCTCATTTGCCTGTTTCAAGGCATGGACTTCAGCATGTGCCTCACCTGCACATCGATGCCAGCCTTCGCCAATAATTTTGTCATGTTTGACAATGACACAGCCCACTGCCGGATTCGGGTCTGTTGTATATAAACCTTTTCGCGCTAACCGTATCGCGTGCTGCATGTATTCAACGCTGCTATTCATATGACTTGTTTTCAGGTACGAAATTAACGGCTAAAACGATAAAGGCGAGTAATCAATGTTTCTTTTTAATGGCTTTAGTTTGCTCAAGTTTTTCGATGGCATCACGAAACGCATTAATGTCACTAAAATCAAGATAAACTGAAGCAAAACGAATATACGCCACCTGATCCAGCGCCAACAATTCTTCCATAACCAGATTTCCAATTACTGCAGAATTCACTTCGCGCTCACCTGCTGCCAGTAGCTGATGTTTGATGCGGTTTAGTGCAGCATCAATCTGTTCAGTATTCACCGGTCTTTTTTCTAACGCACGCATCACGCCAGAAATCAGTTTTTCTTCCTTAAACGGCATACGGCTGCCATCTTGCTTCACAATACGTGGCATATTAAGTTCAGCACTTTCATAGGTGGTAAAACGCTCATTACATGAAACACATTCACGTCGACGACGAACCTGGTCGCCATCATTCGCTAAACGTGAGTCGACCACGCGGGTATCAGCTGCTGAACAAAATGGGCAATGCATATTTAATGGTTAATTGTTAATGGTTAGTGGTTAATGTGGTGGTTTTTGGTTTTTTTGTTGTTTTACTAAACGTGCTACTTTTTTGCAAGCGTATTAAAAACACTATAACAAGCGTAATGCGTCATTAATCATTAATCATTAATCATTGACCATTAACCATTGCTTTTATCAGTTTTCATAAACAGGTAAACGTGAACAGATAGCCGTCACTTTTTCACGAACGCTGTTTACAATAGCCGTGTCTGCTGTATCATTTTCAATGCTGTCGATAATGTCACACATCCAGGTTGCCAGATCAGTGGCATCCTGCTCGGTAAAACCACGGGTTGTCATCGCCGGGGTACCCACACGAATACCGCTGGTAACAAACGGTGACTGTGGATCATTTGGCACAGCATTTTTATTGACGGTAATATGGGCTTCACCTAACTGCGCTTCGACCACTTTACCGGTCAGGTTTTTTGGTGTCAGATCCCAAAGGAACAAATGATTGTCAGTGCCACCGGAAACCACTTTATAACCACGATCCAGTACCACTTTTGCCATCGCCTGTGCATTCACAATAACCTGCTTCTGATAAACAGAAAATTCAGGTTCCTGCGCTTCTTTAAAGGCAACCGCTTTAGCCGCAATGACATGCATTAACGGGCCACCCTGAGTGCCAGGAAAAATCGCTGAATTTAATTTTTTTGCAATATCTGGGTTTTTAAGTAATGAGTTCTCACCAGCAAGAATAATGCCTCCACGTGGACCACGTAATGTTTTATGCGTTGTTGAAGTGACCACATCTGCCACACCGACGGGGTTAGGATATAAACCTGCTGCGATTAAACCGGCAACGTGCGCCATATCAACAAAAAGATAGGCACCACATGAATCGGCTATGGCACGAAAACGATCCCAGTCCATCACCTGTGAATAGGCTGAAAAACCAGCCACAATCATTTTTGGTTGATGTTCATCAGCTAAACGCTGAACTTCATCATAATCAACCAGGCCGGTTTCATTATTCAAACCATACTGCACGGCATGATAGATCTTTCCCGAGAAGCTTACATGTGAACCATGGGTAAGATGTCCGCCATCCGCCAGTGACATACCTAACACTGTATCACCAGGTTTACATAACGCCATGTAAACCGCAGCATTGGCCTGCGACCCTGAGTGCGGCTGGACATTGGCATATTCTGCACCGAATAACTGTTTAACCCGTTCGATTGCCAGTTGCTCGGCGACATCCACATTTTCACAACCGCCATAATAACGACGTGCTGGATAACCTTCGGCATATTTATTGGTTAATACCGAGCCTTGAGCCTGAAGTACACGCTGACTGGCATAATTTTCAGAAGCAATCAACTCAATATGTTCTTCCTGACGCTTCACCTCATGCTGCATCGCAGCCCATAAAGCTTCATCGTAACCTTCAATTTTTGTATCTTTGGAAAACATTATCGCTCCTGAATAGCATGTGCGCCGCGCCATATGTGCAAATGAATCGGCATTGTGTGTCGCATCGTGTATTGACACGATTACATAAACCGGCGCAATCTTATCAAACAAGCAGCATGACTGTATATCAATAACTTACTGATAACGCTAAAGAATGGAGTACAAAATCAATTTTGTATGGAAACGCAGAAAACAGGTCAATATAAAATGAGAGATGGATGAATGATGAAAAACAACGATTAAATCAGAAAAATCCGTTTAGAAGTATCAATAACTATTTATTATTCAAAAAGATAGCACTCCCGCAAACAGTGCGGGAGCAGAGAAACTTTAGTAGCCAAAAGCACTCTTCGCCTTATTCACATCTACCGACTCTTTCGCTTTTTCTTTATCAACTGACGATGCTGCCTTTTTGTAATCGATACCATCAGTACTCACCGAACTTTTCAGTGTTTCTTTATCGACTGAGTCTGACGCTTTATCCTTATCCACAGAATCGGCAAGTTTGCCATAATCAACTGCATTTGCAATTGGGCTAATGGAAAAAATCAATGTTAGTAGCAGTGCCTGTGTTTTCATAGTTTAAGTCCTTATTACATGTTAAAAAGCCATCTTACCAGAAAGCTGAGCAGGATATTTTTTAACAATGCAAACAAATGGGCATCTCCAAAAACCTGGATTTTTGTTCGAGTTCCAGGCGGATGAATTTTAAGAACCGCAGTGTATATGAAATACATGAGGATCGCAGAAATTCATCCAACGCCGAAATCGGACAAAAAGATGATTTTTAGAGATACCCAAATGTTAAATCAAACACACAACACAGATGAGCACCACTACAAACACTTATGCAAACCTGTTTCATATGCGTATAATTCGACCTTTCCAAACAACTTTCTTTGATCGCTATGGCGCAATACGTATTCACAATGAACGGCCTTGGTAAGGTCGTTCCCCCTAAAAAAGTTATTCTTGAAGACATTAATTTAAATTTTTTCCCCGGCGCTAAAATTGGGGTTTTGGGTTATAACGGTGCAGGTAAATCCACCCTGCTTCGCATTATGGCGGGAGTCGATACTGACTTTATTGGTGAAGCTCGACCGGCGGCTGATTTGCGTATCGGATATTTATCGCAGGAACCGCAGCTGGATGACAATAAAGATGTAAGAGGCAATGTTGAAGAAGGTCTAAGCGTTATTATTGATGCGCAGAAACGCCTTGAACAAGTTTATGCCGCATACGCAGAACCGGATGCCGATTTTGATGCACTTGCCACGCAGCAGGCGAAACTTGAAAATATTATTCAGGCAGCAGATGCACATAATCTGGAAAACAAACTGGAAATTGCTGCCGATGCATTGCGCCTGCCGCCATGGGACGCTGATGTCAGCAAACTTTCCGGTGGTGAACGTCGTCGTGTGGCATTGTGCCGTCTGTTGTTATCCTCCCCTGATATGTTAATTCTGGACGAACCAACCAACCATCTGGATGCCGAATCCGTTGCCTGGCTGGAACGATTTCTTAAGGAGTACACCGGTACTGTAGTCGCGGTCACCCATGATCGCTACTTCCTCGATAATGTCGCTGGCTGGATTCTTGAACTCGACCGCGGTCGTGGTATTCCATGGGAGGGTAACTATTCATCCTGGCTAGAGCAAAAAGAAGCACGTCTTGCGACAGAAGCAAAAAAAGAAGTCAACCGTCAGAAAACCATTAAAGCCGAACTGGAATGGGTGCGCTCAAATCCAAAAGCACGGCAGGCAAAAAGCAAAGCACGTATGCAACGCTTTGAAGAACTGTCTTCTGCTGATTTTCAAAAACGTTCTGAAACACAGTCACTTTATATTCCACCCGGCCCTCGCCTGGGCGAACTGGTTATTGAAGCCACAAATATCAGCAAAAAATTTGGTGACAAACTACTTTACGAAGATTTAAGTTTTAATCTCCCACGTGGCGGTATTGTTGGCATTATCGGTGCTAATGGCGCAGGCAAAACCACCCTGTTCCGCTTAATTACCGGCGAAGAAAAACCAGACTCCGGTGAATTTAAAATAGGCGAAACCGTAAAAATTGCTTATGTCGATCAATCGCGTGATGCTTTAACGGGTAACAACACCGTATGGAATGAGATTTCAGATGGACTAGATAACATCACTATCGGAAATTATACCGTGGCATCGCGTGGTTACGTCAGCCGCTTTAATTTCAAAGGTGAGGATCAACAAAAATTCGTAAAAGACCTGTCCGGTGGCGAACGCAATCGCCTTCACCTTGCCAAATTAATAAAAAGCGGCGGTAACTTATTATTGCTTGACGAACCCACCAACGACCTGGATGTTGAAACCCTTCGCGCACTGGAAGAAGCCATCCTCAACTTTCCAGGCTGTGTGGTTGTCATCTCGCATGACCGCTGGTTCCTTGATCGAATTGCCACTCACATTCTGGCCTTTGAAGGCGACAGCAAAACCACCTGGTTTGAAGGTAACTATAGCGAGTATGAAGCTGACCGAGTTAAACGTTTAGGTGAAGAAGCGGCGATTAACCCGCACAGAATCAAGTTTAAGAAACTTAGCAACTAGATGAAAGGTGGATGCGTTTCACTTATTCATCCTACGGCTGAGTTCGACACATAACAGACGCTAAAAGAACAAGATTTTTTATCCGCAGATGAACACAGATAAAAGCATTTATTGTTAGCTTCGCCGTAGGCGAGAGCTAAAAAAAATATCTGTGTTCATCTGCGTTCATCTGTGGATAAAAAGTTTTTTCTTGTGTCCGCTTCTGACCGAACTCAGTCATTCACTCTACGGATAAATCTGACATACCTTGTCAGGTTAAGTCTAAACAACTACAGGCGGCATTTACAAAACACCACGGCGTTTGTCACTATCGAGTTCATCATCTGGCAATATTCTTTCCTGAGCAACGCGCCACTGTCCGTCTTCTTCTTTTTGAATGATAAATTCAATACCACTGCTGTTAACGCTACCATCACTACCTTCAACCGTTTCAATTGATTTAAACATGATGCGATCATCTGTCTGGGCAAGAATATTCAAACCCTGATAACTAACCTTTTTCAGTAGCTTGTTTTCAAATTCATGTTTACATTGATTAAACCAGTCATCATAAGTAATGACTTCAAAATCAGGCACGCCATAAACATTAACCTGTTTTGAAATCAGGTTCAAGTGCGCATCAAAATCTAGTTTGTTCGCGGTTTCTGCCATTACGGCCAGGAATTCTAGTGGGTTCATCGTATTATTTAAAAGTTATAAGTTGTATGTTTTAAGTTATAAGTGGAAAAACAAATGACTATACATTTAACTTAAAACATATAACTTAAAACATAAAACCTACCTCTGTTGATCAATTAATTTTTGGCGATATTCAATAACAAGCGGGTTCTCTTTACCAAGCATAATAAACAAACCTCGCATACATAAGCTGGCAATGCCGTCACGCCATGTATAATCCAGTTTGATGATTTTTAATAAAACAGCCATGGCTTCTGAAAAGTCGCTTTGCATCATTTTATGGCCACAAATCTGAAATAAAATCGTTAAATCATCCGGTTTTTCTTTCAATTGTTGTTGTAATTTTTCCAGGGTTTCAGCTTTTTGTACTGTCGATAAAAAAAGCGCATTGGTCATTAACACGACGGCTTCTTCACTTTCATTTTTTAATGGTGTTTTTTCAAGTAAAGCATAGGCCTGTTCATAGGCTTCTTCTTTTATCAACAGTTTTGCAAAAACCAGCTGAATACGCACGTTTTCGGGATCAATAAATACCAGTTTGTTTAACTGCTCGAAGGCTGCTTCTTTATTACCATCTTGATATTCTGCCACTGCGGCAGCTAACGCTTTATCTGACTCACGCGCAAGATATTTGTCCAGTATTTTTTTAAAACTATCAGGCGAATCATAACCGTGAATTTGCTCTACCACTTCACCATTAATGTACAATTTCACGGTAGGCACACTATTAATGCCATTGTCGTGTGCTATTTGTTTTTCCTTATTGGTATCAATATTGACCAGTAAAAACTGGCCTTGATAATCGTTTGCCAGCTTTTCCAACACTGGCCACAGGCGTAAACATGGGCCGGCATTATCCGCCCAGTAATTGACCATTACAGGGCCTTTATGCGAATTGCGTAACACTGCATCATTAAACTCACCTGCCGTTACGTCCAGGATATAATTACTCATAGGCACTCACCTATTGATCTAACACGGCATCGTTTATAGTCAGACCAGATTGCACGGCTCAGTAGAGCGCCGGTAAAAATAGCTTCTTCAATTTCTGCTTTTTTGAACGATGCCCGGGTCAGATTAGCATCAGTAAAATCAGCGCCGAGACAATCAGACTCATCAAACGTGGCTTTACTCAGGTCAGCGGTATTAAAATCAGTCCCATGTAATCGCGCACCACGAAATATTGATTGTTGCAATTGTGCCCGGTTAAATTTTGCATGGGTTAAATTACTTTGTTCAAAGTTAGATTCATTTAACCTGGCATCAATAAACACGGCTGATTCCAGCTCGGATTCATAAAAACTTGTATTTTCTGCTCTGGCTGCGGTGAAATTTGCATTGTTAAGCTGTGCTCGACTAAAACGGCTATTATCCAGTACAGCGCTTTTAAAGCTGGCTCCCTGCGCTTTAATACCTACCATTCGCACATTCGGCATTCTTGCCTTATCAAAGCGTGTATTGACTAAATTTGCAAAATTAAAATCAGCATTTTCCAGTAACGCACCGGAGAAATCAGCATTTTCTAAATTAGCACCTGCCAATATAGCATTTGATAAATCTTTATTTTTTAAGTCTTTTCCAGACAAATCGCACAAGCCCCAGTTAACACCTGGGCCAGCTTCATCCTCACAGGCAGAATAAGCCTGATTAATTCCAAACACGAATAAAAACACTAAATTCAAACCTATAGCTAGCGTTTTGGACATACTTTCTCCCACTTATTTATAGAAACCACACTGCTGGATTTTACAGCGAATCGTTTAAAAATGTTATCAAAGATGAAAAATCATCCACGCTTAAGATTATTCACCAAAAACCTGGATGGACTTAAATAATCCAGTATCTTTTTGTTTACTGGCGATGGCTCAGCCGCTATTTGAGACGCAATAATTTCAGCAGAAATAAAACTGCTGGTAAACCCCCGCGAACCGTGCGCGGCTGATATATATAAGCCATTTAAATAATGCGCTGGTTGGTATGCTTTTATGGTATTACCATGACGGATATCAGCGTATTCATTATTAAAAAAAGACGCGTCGGGTATTGCGCCCACAATAGGCACCCTGTCTTTTGACAGGGTGCGAAAACCAACCCAGGTTTTACAAGCATCGTCCTCTTTAAAAATACCGGGATGATTTTTATTAAGTGAGTTGAACAGTTTTTTATTATCGATTAAACAAATCTCCATCATTTCACAATTCCTGACATATGATGCACCAAGGTAATGTTTAGTGTTAATGGCAGGGGTAATATGAACATCAGCATTATGTGTTTTTTTGATTTTTTGTGATTCCAGGTTCTCATTTAGCTCTATCACCTGACCACGTATCGTCTCAACTGGAAATATTAACGACAAACCTAAATCATTTATGCCTGACCCATTTGCAATAATCAATGTTTCAGCTTCTTTGATTATTTGAGAGGCATAAATACACTGCCATTTTTTGCCATCATAATTAATTCTGGTCACTTCCTCATCAATTATATTGAGTTTACTACCGCATTCACTTTTTAAAACATCATATAAAATAGCGGGCAGTACAACACCTGCTGATGCATAGTTAACAGTTACCTGCTCTTTTTCACCAGCAGGCGTTGTTCCAGTCAAGTCCTCAACAACAGATATAAAATCACTATTAAACTGAAATTTTTTTATTATTTGGCTGATTCGTTTTTCATCCATTAACTGCAGTAGACCATCATCAAACCAGAACTGTCTATGGCTTTTTTTCTGCAATGATTTAAATAAATACAATGCATAACAATAAGCCGCTATAAAAAATTCTGTATCAATATCATTATTTATAGATAAACGCGGGTAAACAATTGGTGCAGGGTTAGAAGAAGCTTCTTTTATAGTGTCATTTTTTTTATCAATAATAGTGACCATCCAGCCGCGTTGTACTAAAGCATAGGCAAGGCTTAATCCAGCAATACCTGCACCAATTATTGTGGCACTTTTTATAGTAACAGGCCCTGGCAGTGGCGGCTCAAACCAGGGTTTATCTTTATATTTAAGTGATGACGTTGTTATATCGTTTGCTTGAGCCACAGATTTTTTAGAAACGGGTAGTTCAGCAACCAGCATTTCACGTTTTTTTCCAAAACCTGTTACTTTATTAACCACAAAACCTGATTTTTTCAGATTTCGTTTTACCAGGCCGGCACAGGTATAGGTGCTACATGTTGCCCCATCATCACTATTTTGAGCAATCAGGTCGAATAATTTCTGTGACCACATATTCGGGTTTTTTGCCGGTGAAAACCCATCCAGGAACCAGGCATCAACATTTAACCTGTGATTTTCCAGAGCATTACAAACATCCATAAACTTGAAATGAATATGTACGCGATTATCAAATAAACGTCGGCTATGTGTTGTCTCAATCGCTGGCGGGTAGTTCTCAAGTAATTCATCACAGAGTGGTTTTAATTCCGGGTAACGTGCGATCAGTTCAACAATGGTCGCTGCTGAAAACGGGTATTTTTCAATCGCGATATAATGCAGCGTTTTTTCCTTATTACATTCTGCACAATGTTTTAACCATTCTCGAATGGTTAAAATACAGTTTAATCCGCTGCCAAAACCTAGCTCGGCAATAACAAAATTTTTGCGCCCCTGCCAGCGCTCTGGCAAACCATTGTGTTTAAAAAAAACATGTTGAAACTCGCCTTCACCTGAAACATCTTCACTATCACTTGATGAATAATAAATATCATCAAATAATTCACTATAAGGCTGTCCATCCCGCCAGATTAAATTTGTATATTGCATAGCCGTTTGTGGTTTAGACAAGTAGAATAGATGACCATTTTAAGCGTGTTACTCACATGCAATCAACAAATAACATGAATGATAAAAGCATGAATGATAAAAACATGAACAATAAAAGCATAGATAATAAAGTGATACTCATTACCGGTGCCAGTGACGGTATCGGAAAAGCAACCGCAATTGAATGTGCCAGGCAAGGTGCAACGGTGATAATACATGGAAAAACCGTGCCTAAACTCGAACAGCTATACGATGAAATAATACAGGCAGGTTACACCGAACCGGTTATTTATCCACTTGATTATGAAAAAATAACGCCTGAGGACTGTGATACCTTAAAAGACGTTATCAACAAAGAATTCGGCAAATTAGATGGTTTATTTAACAATGCTGGCTGGCTAGGGGCATCCACACCTATTGAGCAATACGACTTAAAGCTCTGGTATCGAGTTATGCAGATTAACTTAAACGCCACATTTATGATAACACAGGCATGTATTCCATTGCTTAATCACGCACATAATCACAAAAGCGGTAGCTCAATAGTCTTTAATCTGGATGATAAAAATTCTGCCTACTGGGGAGCTTATGGTGTGGCAAAAGCAGGCTTACGATCGCTGATGGAAATTCTGGCTGACGAAATGGAATCGACTTCTATTAATGTCAAGGGTTTAATACCCGGCATTGTGAAAACCCCCTTTAGAGCCCGCGCTTTTCCGGCAGAGGACTCATCGACATTAACCAGACCTTCCGAGGTCGCCAAAGTCGCTGCTTTTTTACTAAGTGAAAACAGTCAAACAATTAGTGGTGAATTATCACATGGCAGGATTTTTAATTTTGAGGATGTAGCTCTCATTCTGTAACCAAAGGGCATGCATCTGACTTAACGCTGTCTTTTATCAAAGGCGGGCTTAACCAGAACCAGAAAATAGGCGGTAGCAATGCCTGCCGAGCCAAATATCATGCACATCACCATGATCTGGTAGCGCACAGCAATCAGTGGCGAGACACCCGATAATATCTGCCCTGTCATCATTCCCGGCAATGACACCAGGCCGACAGCAAACAAAGTGTTAACAACAGGAATAAGTGAAGATTGCAGTGCTATCTTGCGGGCAACATCATAAGGTACATTTCTTTCGATTTCTGCATTTAAACGTTCAGCAGCAAGACTAATACTGATCATCGAATTTGCAAAAATCATGCCGGCAATGGGCACCATGGTTTGCGGTAGATACCAGGGATCAACCACTAAAACCAGCTGGGTAATTAATAGTAAAGTAATACCGCCAGCCAATGCTATTGCCAGCAAGGCATACTTATAAAGCTGCAATCGCTTGTCTGCAACCGTGCCCAATGCAATCCAGCTTGAAGCAAAAATCATTACCAACAAAATAACAAGGATAATTGCTGCGCTATCTGATTCAAAAATATAGCTCAGAAAATAACCAATGAGCAGTAGCTGCACCAGCATTCGTAAGACAGCATACAATGCATTGCCAGAATTTAATGACCACTTAAATAGTATGACCAGTGTGATTAACACTGGAATGAAAGCAAGCGATAAATTTAATAACGGGATGGTTTGAATAGAATCGGTCATTAACGGAAGTTTTAAGTTGTATGTATTAAGTTACTTACCTGTGGTTAAAATAAGCTTTTGTTTTTTTAGCGCTATACGTGGTTTAACTTATAACTTATAACTTAAAACTTAAAACATACAACTTATAACTTCCGCTATGTGTCGAAAACAGTCATTTCCGTCCTTAGATTCGCCTGCCTGCTGCAGGCAGGTAAACGGCA
>JAFLJY010000275.1 GCA_022712755.1 Gammaproteobacteria bacterium | reverse complement strand
CGTTAAAAATCTGACAGTTAAAGTAGGTTATGCCAATTATGGACAATCAGACACCCTTGCCCCTGCCAAGGTCATAAAAGTAGCACCTACCGGAATGGTCGCCGCCATCACAGATGCTGAAGAGTTAGATATTGTGTTGATCTGGAAGGCACAGAAAAACCTGACCCTAAAACTATTCCATGCCAACCGAACCAGTGAATATGACGGTACCAATGGCAAAGATCTCACCCAGGCGCATACTCGACTGATCGGTGTTTACAAATTTTAAGCATGAGTCACCTGGTGTGGAATCAGGCGTTTATAAAATTCTGCATAACTATGAAATTTCGGGTTAATGCTTTAACCTGAATATTTCATAGGAGTGCAACACATTTAATTTAACGCTATTATTATAAGAAACAGCGGTGTGTTCAGAAAAATATACTAGTAAGTACCGGGTATCGCCTGGTAATAGTCCCTGCATTGTGCTAACACCTGCTATTCATGGCAGTATGTGCATTTGTAGGTAAACTTTCAGCGATCACTTTGTCCGACTCGCATATAACTATAGCTATGCTTGTTTTTGTCAAATAAATATTAGCTGGCTCAATAAGGCTCCCCTCAAAACCTGATTAAATAATTCAATATCAGGCGAAAACAGACTTCCATCTAGCGAAATAATCACGTAAAATGCGCGGTTTCCTGTGGCCGAAAGGTCATTTTTTGTTTAAGAATTTTGAGAGTGACTATGGTAACAATACGTTTATCAAGAGGCGGTGCCAAGAAAAAGCCTTTTTATCATATTGATGTTAAAGACTCACGACGATCTCGTGATGGTCGTTATATTGAGCGTTTAGGCTATTTCAACCCGGGTGCTACCGGCGGTGAGCAACGCCTGGTGCTTGATGTTGATCGGGTAACACACTGGAAATCTATCGGTGCACAAACATCTGATCGTGTTTCCACACTGGTTAAACAGGCTCAGGCCGACATAAAGTCAGAAGCGAAATCAGAAATAATATCAGAAGCGGTAGAAACAGAAGCCACGTCTTAATCTCCAAACTTTTTATTTTGCGCTCTATGTGTTGCTAAAGAGCCATAGCCGTATGTTTGGCGAAACAAGATAAAAGAGGCCGGGATGATTGAAGCAGGTCTGGAAGATTCAGAGAAAATCATCGTTGGGCGAATTTCTGGTGTTTACGGTGTAAAAGGCTGGATTAAAGTTTTTTCATACACCGACCCGATGGAAGCCATAGTTGACTATGGTATCTGGTATATAAGAGCCAGGGCTAAAAGCCAGGCAGTATGGACTCAGGTGAAGCTGAAAGCAGGCAAACGTCATGCTAAAACCGTGGTCGCAAAACTGGACGGTTGTAATGATCGCGATGCTGCGATGGCTTACGTTGGAACTGAAATTGCGATACTGCCCCAGCAGCTTGAGTCACTAAAAGAAAAAAATGAATATTACTGGCGAGACCTGATTGGTTTGCGAGTAATCAACCAGCAGAATGTTGAGCTGGGCGTAGTAAAAAGTTTGCTGGAAACCGGTGCTAATGATGTAATGGTGGTCGCTTCTGAGATAGAGCCTGAAGAAGTCACAGACATAAGCTCTAACGCAGTCTCTAATAATACAGAAGCGGTTAAAGTCAAAGAACGGCTAATTCCATGGACAATGAATAACGCAATTATTGCGGTCGATCTGGAACGACAAATTATTGAAGTTGACTGGGATGCTGAGTTTTAGCTTACTGTGGTTAGAGTTTTGTGAATATCTATCTCATTACCCTGTTTCCAGAATTAATACAGCAGGCCACGAGTTTTGGCGTGTTGGGTCGGGCGATAAGGCAACAACAATTACGTTTGTTGTGTTTTAACCCAAGAGATTATGCAGAAGATAAACACCGCACGGTAGATGATCGACCTTATGGCGGCGGCCCCGGCATGTTAATGAAAGTCGAGCCATTAGCGAAAGCCATAATGGCTGCGAAACAAGCTTCTGAGAGACATGTTGCAGACAAGGCGACAAAAGTGGTTTATCTGAGTCCACAGGGACAACAGTTGAATCAGCAGTTAGTGGTGAATATTGCCGCACAGAAAAATGATTTAATTTTGATTGCCGGTCGTTACGAAGGTATTGATGAGCGATTAATTGAAGCACTGATTGATGAAGAGTGGTCAGTGGGTGATTATGTATTAAGTGGCGGTGAATTTGCTGCACTGGTGGTGGTAGATGCCATAACCCGTTTAATACCGGGCGTGTTAGGTGACGATGAATCGGCGATACAGGATTCATTCATGCAGGGTTTACTGGATTGTCCGCATTACACCCGACCTGAAACCGTCAATGGTCAAAATGTACCGGCTGTTTTATTAAGTGGTGACCATAAGGCAATACAACGTTGGCGTTTAAAACAGTCGTTGGGTCGAACCTGGTTAAGAAGACCCGATTTGCTGAATGTAGTAAAACAAGAAGCGACACATTGGGATGCAGAAAAAGCAGATTTGTTGGCTGAGTTTATAGCCGAGTATGATGAGCATGAATAAACATAATGCTGATTAGAGTTTAGATGAAGTCCTAAGGACTTAACGCAAAATAAATAAATTAAGATTAAGGCACGAGAAAAGTGGAGCAATAATATGAGCAATATAATTCAACAACTTGAAGCTGAGCAAATGACACGTGAAGTGCCAGCATTTTATCCTGGCGATACCGTTGTGGTTCAGGTACGTGTAAAAGAGGGTGAACGCGAGCGCCTGCAGGCTTTTGAAGGAGTCGTCATCGCCAAGCGTAACCGTGGTTTACATTCTGCCTTTACCGTACGTAAAATGTCGCACGGCGAAGGTGTTGAACGCGTATTTCAGACATACAGTAATGCTATTGCTGACATAACGGTAAAACGTAGCGGTAAAGTTCGCCGTGCAAAACTATACTACTTACGTGGTAGAACAGGTAAAGCGGCACGTATTACCGAAAAGTTAAAACTGGCGAATAAAAAATAAACAGACCGAAATAATCAGACTTATTTAACAGTTTTTTAAAAAAAGCGGCGCATTAAGCGCCGCTTTTTTTTGCGTTTATTTTTTGTAGATTGGTGTGAACAAGACGTGGAAGCTTTGCCTGCATGTTACTGATACAATTATGTCCATGGATGGATGGTATGTAGAAAATGCATCGTTACATGGATGTAACTTATTAGGGTAATGCAGGAGCAATTGTCGAGGAGCAATTTTCTTATATGTCCATCCTTTGGTTCGTTAATCGCACCGCCTTCCTGGCTCTTTGCGAAATACCGTCCATCCATGGACATAACGGCACATCCGTGTGCCACTACTCCATGGATGGACGGTATGTAGAAAATGCATCGTTACATGGATGTAACTTATTAGGGCAATGCATATGTCCATGGATGGACGGTAGTAGGACAACGCAGGAGCAGTTGTCGAGGAGCAATTGCCGAGGAGCAGTTTTCTTAAAAAGCAATCAACATTATAACGGAGCGTTATAGATGCGAATTTTATTTTTTGTTTTACTGATACTGGGCATTAGCAGCAATAGTTGGGCAGAACAAAATAATTCATCTCTTGCCGAAAAAAAGGCTGCCCCTTTCATTTCAGCCCCTGTTATTTCAGTAGATAGTAAAGTTAAAAAAAAGCAGTCAGTCACCTTCGAGTCTTTAGCGCAACTGGACGAGTTAATTAAGTTAGGTGTTCCCGCTCTGGCACTAAGTCTGTTAGAAGATGAGCAGAAAAATCGTCAACCTTTTACAGTTGACTGGTATGCGTTTGAGTATAAACGTATGGCCTTGTTTTCGGTACTTGAACGCTGGAATAATGTGATCGAACGTACAAAGTGGTTATTTGACACTGCAAAACCTGAAATCCATATTACACAAAAAATACGTTATTGGTTTGAAACACAACAGGTAATGGCGAAGCTGCAGCTAAAACAAAGTGAGCAGGCACTGCTGCAATTACAAAGTTTGATATGGCGCTCAAAAGCTGAAAATCGTGATGAATCATTGTTAGCGGTTTGGCGGCGTTTGGTAATACGTGCCTATCTACAGTTACAACGTGATAATGATGCCAGACGTGCACTGATCAAATATGACCAGGATTACAAAACCGATAAAACAGATATTGACTGGATGTTGTTGCAGGCACAGGTGTTACTAAGAACCCATCGACCACAACAGGCGATATTGCTTTTAAAACCAATCGCGGCTGATAATGCTGTTGATGTTGAGGCGTTATTGCTGATAGCACAGTTACAACATCAGCCTGACAAAGCACCCATAATTAAGCAGAAAATACGTGAGAAGATCGAAGGAAAAGTTTTAACTCGTCCTGCTCGCTGGGCTTACTCCTATGTTGATTATCAGATTGCTAAAGTCCTGTCTGACCCACAGGCGCAGATAATAAATCTGGAGCTGATGTTGTCGCTGGATATAAAATATCCGGTATTCAATGAGCACTATCAGGTGAGTGCCGATGATTTATGGGCGTTATACAGGACAAAGGGTCTGGCTATCGCCAACCAACATGGTTTGTTGTTTGGAAATGATGAACAATGGCACGAATTATCAGATAAGCTGATTATTAGCGAGCCTGAAAACGCACTGGCATTAAATGCGGCGCTGGTCTTGCAAACAAATACGATGCAGTTGACTTTATCGCAGCAACACCAAACCATTGTAGAGATTCTTGAGAAGCGTAACAATGGATTGGAACTAATCAATCAGCTTTATCTGCACAGTGTTAAAGTTACTAATGTGCGCGTGCTGCCTGCCGAAGTGCGGTTTCGGCTAGTGGATTACGCCTTGTCAGAAGGTGATTACTTTGAAGCGGCAACCATCATGAAAAGCCTTGATGAGCCGCCACCTGGAAAAACACTGTTTGACTGGCGTATGCGTAAAGCACGGGTTTTGATATTGCAAGGGGAGTATAAGCAGAGCGAAACTTTAATCCGACAAACCTTTTCAGAAAAATCGACAATTACCCGTGCCGAACTGGATCGATATATACAGGTGGTATTTGATTTTCAAACGGTGCAGCAGCACCAACAGGCGCTGAGGTTATTTGATCTGCTTGATATTAATAGTCTGGATGATAAGTTAAAACGTGAAATAAATTTCTGGAAGGCGGAGTCTCACTTTTCTTTAGAAAAGTATGATCGTGCAGCAATGTATTATCTTGAATCTGCTCGCGCTATAGCTGGCGCGAATAATGATTTGTGGGCACAGTCAGCGCGGTTTAAAGCCGCTCAGTCACTGGTGCTGGCTGAAATATATGGTGATGCTGAAAAAGTTTTTTCTGCCCTCTTGCGGATTACTGCAAGCGACTCACGTAAAGCACTCATTAATCAGAATTTACAAAAAATACGTTTGTTGAAAACAGTGAATAGTGAAAAGTTAAAAGTTAAAAGTTAAAAGTGAGCGCCAAAAAAACCAGCTGTCATCTCGACCAGAGGGAGAGATTTTGTACTACCACTGTATAAGATCTCTTCCTCTGGTCTAGATGACAATGAGTGAATAGTGAAGCAAAAAAACAGCCATTACGATGTAATTTTTACTACTGATATAGCGGTTATCGGGTTGGTTTTTGATGGCTCAAAATTAATAAATGTTGATTATTTAAATCAAAAAACAGAGCAGTGGCAGCAGTGGCACAAGGAAGTGCCGTTTACGAACCAAAGGATGGACAAGGATGTGCCGTTATGTCCATGGATGGACGGTATTTCGCAAAGAGCCAGGAAGGCGGTGCGATTAACGTACCTAAGGATGGAGCAGTGGCACAAGGATGTGCCGTTAACGTACCTAAGGATGGACAAACCGGCAACAAGTAAAATTGCCGAAACCGTAAAGAACAAAATAGAAAAGTATCTTGATCCGCTATCGAAAACAATTGCCGTAAGTGTTGATGTGCAGTTAAATGTCACGCCCTTTCAGGAAAAGGTATTAAAACAGCTACAAAAAATACCCTATGGTGAAACCAGAACCTATGGTGATATAGCAAAAACACTCAATACTTCACCGCGAGCCGTTGGCAACGCTTGTCGCAA
>JAFLJY010000289.1 GCA_022712755.1 Gammaproteobacteria bacterium | reverse complement strand
CTGCACAAGGATTGCAGGGGTTGCAGGCTTTTTTGGCTGCACAAGGGTTGTCAGACGAAGCGACCTGGAATGTTCCATTGGTAATTGACGACTGGCAAGGGTTTTTCTTTTTCTTCTTTTTGGCTGCGCAAGGATTTTTCTTCTTTTTGGCTGCACACGGGTTGCAAGGGTTACAGGCCTTTTTAGCTGCACACGGGTTGCAAGGATTGCAAGCTTTTTTATGCTTTGCTGCCAGGGCTGAATCAGCACCGGTGGTTAGCATGGCTGTGCCGGTTGCAAGACCAAATACGATTGGCAAAGCAGCAACGGTTGAGAGTAATTTGATTTTGTTAGACTTCATGTTTGGTTTCCCTCCAATGGGATACTGAGTACATTTGGTGGCGGGCCGGAAGTTACCCCCGGCTCTTTATCGACACCGACACAGTAGGGGCATTGGTCAAAATTATGTTGTCAATTTCTGTAAAGATGCTTCACATTAGTGTGAGTGCAGACAACTTTTCCGTTATTATTTTTTGGCTGAAGCTAGCGGGTTTCGCGTACCAGGCGAAAGCCAACCAGTATGTGTTTCAAATAGTCGGGACGGCTGTGACTTGCCGCTGCCCGGCAAACCCCGCAGCCTTTGTCGTCCCATGATCCGCCTTTCACCCGATGACGGTTTTTCCCGACCGGTGTTGATGTCCACTCAAACACCTGCCCGGCCCCGTCCAGCAGACCAAACGGACTGGCCCCTTTATCAAAGGAACCAACCGGCATCGTATCAAACGGCCCCTTGTCATTGCTGTTAAGCAGGTTCGGGTCATACTTGTCACCCCACGGGAAATACCGCCCGTCGGTGCCGCGTGCTGCCTTTTCCCATTCTTTTTCGCTGGGCAGACGCCAGGTGTCACCGGTTTTTTTTGATAGCCAATCGGCATAAGCCAGCACATCTTTATAGGCAACCAGAACAACCGGGTGATTACGCCGCCCGGCCGGTGCCTTGCGTCCTGACCAGTTGTGCCTCTGGGCGCGGGAATAGGGGTGGACCAGTTTGTAACCTGCCCAGGTATCAGCCCCAACCCATGGCCGCCGATTTCGGGTTTCGGCCAGGAATTTTTCATACTGGCCATTGGTGATCGCGGTTTTGGTGATTTGGTACTCAGGCAAAAATACTTTTTGCAACTTGGCTTCATCATCGTACCAGCCTTGCTGGCGGGTGACCGAATGGCCATAGGCTTTTTCATCCAGCTGATAGCCATATTCGCGCTGCTTTTGGTCTGAGCCGAAAATGAACTCTCCAGCCGGGATGGTCACAAGTGATGGTGTTTCAAAAGCCAATCCACTGCCGGTTGTCAGGAAAAGTGCAAACAATCCGGCAAAAAATGTTTTCATGCCGATTTTTTGATTGGCGCATTGTCTTGACGGGTTTCAAGTGCCTGGCTGACAGCTGCTATCTGATCACCGATGTTGATTGGTAAAAATGACGTCACCTCAAGGTCGCGATCTTCGTAAATATCGATGCCCATGTGCAATGCCGCCCAGTTTTTCAGTGTTTTGTCCCGCTCCAGCAACAGTGCTTCGATTTGTGGTCTGAACAGCCCAACCAGCCCGGTAATCCACTGATTGACAGCCAGACAGGGAAAGGTGTGATCCATTTTAAAGGAATCGAGCATGGCAATGGTATCTTGCGCTGTATAAAAACTTTCATCCGTCACCCAGCGATTGACCGTAAACAGTGAGATCGGCTGGCCCGGCTTGTTCATGGCAATGGCAATCAGATGGGCCAGTGCATCATTGCCCGATGGCACGGTTGCTTCACCCTTGTAGTCAATTTGTTTTAATCCTTTTGGCATGCCCTTGGCCCGCAAAAAGGCATGGAAATGTCCATGCTCGCCCCCTTCAGGGCGGTGCGAGTGATAATAGTATTGCGAATGGGTCTCACCGTCATAAACATCACCGGACGGGTAGTGGTCAAACTCATAAAATGTTCCTTGATGGGCCAGGCACTGCGCGACAACATTGGAGCTGGCCTTGTCCAGCACCCGCTGACATTCGTTAACCGCCTTGCCCGCCCTGGCCATTTTTTCCAGTTGTTCGCGGCTTAATTCTGCCAATACGGCCTGATTGTCGAACTTGATACTAGCGATACTCATGGGGTGATCTCCTAACAGACTATAATGTGGCGCGAAAACAACGAATGTTCAAGACTTTGTGACATTCATCATTTGTTACTTCGCTTTGCTGCGGACAAATTTGATCTGGCGCATTCTCACAGACAATTGATGGCAGGCCCTAAACCGGGTAACCGGTCCATGGCTTGACGGTTCGCAAGGCCAGCGATGACTGAATGCGTGCCACATTGGGCAGGCGGGCAAGGCGCTGGCGGTGAATTTCTTCGTAGTGGCGAGTCGAGCGCGCGGCAATGCGCAACATGTAATCAGCCTGCCCGGACATCAAATGGCATTGCAGGATTTCAGGAATGGCCTCGACAGCTTTTTCAAATTCCTCCAATTCGCCCTCGCTCAAGCGGGTCAGGGAAACCTCGACAAAAAATTCCATCGGATAACCAATAACATGTCGGTCAAGTGTTGCTTCATAACCCAAAATGGCCCCGGCATCTTCCAAAAGCTTGATCCGGCGATGACAGGCTGATGTTGACAGACCGGCTTTCTCAGCCAGCAGATTAAGTGATTGCCGACTGTCTTTTTGCAGCATCGAAAGGAGCATCTTATCG
>JAFLJY010000312.1 GCA_022712755.1 Gammaproteobacteria bacterium | reverse complement strand
GATTTCATCGGTTTTTTGTCCCTGTCGGTTGGCAAAACGCTGGTAAGAAAAGTACCCCATGGTGTTTTTTTCTCGCTGATAAGTAATCAGGCACTGCGGCAGTGTTCCAGCGAACAATTGACTGTTGATTAAATCATAGGCCTGTTGCCATTCACGATAGGTTTCCGGCGTGGGTTGCATATTTGTATTGTACAATACAATAATAAAATAATCACAGATTCACCGGTATTATTGTGAAACACATCATCTATTAAGCGGTTATTTTTGAAGTTTGGTCTAATCGGCGGTAGAATGGCGAAAAACAGAATTCACCAGGTATAACACTGGTATCAGTTGTGGATGGTCACTGCCCTGAGTGTGACAACCCTTGAATCGGTCGTGGATGATGCAAGTCGATCTGCCTGTTGTAAGACGCTGCTTACGCTCGTCATGGTATTCATTCTTAATCGGTAGTGGGAGCTGGTCGGCGACCCGTCTAAATCAATGGCCACGTCATTACTGCATGTGACTCAATCGCGTAGCGTCTTACCTTTATGGTAAGGCGGTGCGTGACCTTTATATGCATCGCCCCGCGACTAAAAATCTTTAAGCTATATAAAAATCCCCTATAATACAGCACAGACAGTAGCGAATCGAAAAAGGAAATATCATGTACCAAAAGGAATTTAAAAAAGCGGTAGAAAGGACAAAGTCATTTCAACTAGAAACCCCTAATATTGAATATTTTTCCGGCTCAATATTATCAGACGATAAAATGGCGAATTTTCCTTATCTCTTTCGAGATGCGGTTGGTTTATTAAATGTTAAAGAAATCGTCGCTCAATGCTTGTCTATCCATTATCGGATTAAAGAGCCTATTGCCAATATATTTAATACACCATGTTATTTTACTATTGGTTATGTAGAAGAGGATGGCGAACGCATGTTTTATCAAAGTGAAGAAAATTTAAAAGATATATTAATGAATGGGTTTAATGGTTTTTCATTGAGCATACACGCCTGGCTAACACTGCCAACAATGGAAATTCTTGACTTTACATTACCCACCACCAATGCAGTGATCAGAAACGATGAAAAAATATTGGTGGTTTAATTGCAGCGCATCCAGACAACTTAAAACATGGTATGAAATATCACCCAATGTTGATTGGCGATGATTTTTTAAAAAAAACAGGTGCAATTATTGAATTCGGTATTTAACAAAATACCCTGTCGGATGATGATTAATTAGGAGCAATCGCACAATGCCATATATTGATAAGAAATATGTTTATAATAATACAACTGATTTTGTTGTTATTGAGCAAAACGCTGATTTTCTTAATATCGAGATTAGTGGCAATGACGGAGTAACCGCATTGCCTGCCAGGATAGATCTTCAAGATTTTCACGATGGATTATTAAAGAAATACATTGTGGAAGTTGCTTAGTAAGTTCGCCCTTCATAAGCAAGCAATGGTTTGCACATAGTCATTGACGGCATAAGCGCTGTGCATAAATCCACGGCCTGTGCAGATTCTAAAATGAAATCTGCTAAACGACTGTTAACGGATTACATACCGTCTAGGACATAATTCATGAAACCAGATGTCTCAATACCAACTTTATCACTTAATCAAATCAATAAGGAAATATGATGCTATTACTGACACGTTATAAAGACCAATCCATTCATATCGGCAACGATATAAAAATCACCATTTTAGAGATCCAGGGCAACCAGGTACGCATTGGCATTGATGCGTCTAAAAGCGTTGTCATAAACCGCGAAGAAATTCACCAGCGGATACAGCAGGAAAAAGCCCTCAGCGAATAAAAACCGCAAATCCTGTGTTGCTTGTCTTGTTTTATTTAATTCAAAGAGATTTATTATTATTGAAGCGGTGGGTATGTGGACAACAGTGACGTGTCCGGTGTGCAAGTGGTTGGCCGGTGGTGGTGGATGTTTTTTATCCTCCACGAGCGGTCAATGGCTTGTGCAGGGGGCGGTAACAGAACGCCCGTTGTCCAGCATATCCACGGCTTGTTCTGGCACGTTGGTTAGAGTGCTTATTCCTTGCTAACTGAGACAAAAGCCCCTAGTTTGTCTCAGGCGCATTCCTGGCGCTTTTTTGCTTTTCTTTCCCCCCCCCTGTTTTGTTAATAAGCACTACCATAGCCGTTTATTTTTGTTTTCGCCCTTGCACCAGATCACTTCCTACCGGGTCGGTGGTCAGCGGATCAGGCTGACTTTAATTAACAGTAAATTATGTCAGACCTAACGCTTTTACCACGCCTTCGCCGTAAGCAGGGTCGGCCTTTCTACAGTTTTCTATATGACGTTTCTGTACTTCAACAGAAGCGCTACCCACTGAGCGAGCAGTATTCTCAAATAAAACCTGCTGCTGAGCAGGACTCATTAAACGAAACAAATCGCCTGGCTGAGTGTAATAGTCATCGTCATCTTCACGGTAATTCCAGTGATCAATCGCACCTGAAAGCTCAAGTAGCGGCTCCTTAGCATTTGGCTGTTCTTGCCATTCTCCTAAACTGTTTGGTTCATAACCTTTCGTGCTTCCAAAATTTCCATCAATACGCATAGCTCCATCACGATGAAAACTGTGTACCGGACAACGTGGTTGATTAACTGGAATTTGAGCGTGATTAACGCCCAGACGATAACGTTGAGCATCACCGTAGGAAAATAAACGTCCTTGCAACATTTTATCCGGTGAAAAACCAATGCCAGGCACTATATTACCGGGATTAAAAGCCGCTTGCTCAACATCAGCATGATAGTTTTCTGGATTACGATTCAGCTCAAGTACGCCAACATCAATAAGTGGATAATCTTTATGAGGCCAGACCTTGGTTAAATCAAATGGATGGAAGCGATAGGTTTTAGCATCTGCTTCTGGCATGATCTGTACTTTGAAATCCCAACGTGGAAAGTCACCGTTTTCAATACTTTCATACAAATCTTTTTGATGACTTTCACGATCTTTGCCGATAAGAACTTCAGCTTCTTCATCCGTTAAATTTTCTATAGTTTGCTGACTCTTGAAATGGAATTTAACCCAGTAGCGTTTAGTTTTATCATTAATAAAACTAAACGTATGACTACCAAAACCATGCATGTTTCTATAGGTTCGAGGATTACCACGATCACTCATTAAAATAGTAACTTGATGTAGTGCCTCGGGCAATAGCGTCCAGAAGTCCCAATTATTCTGTGCACTACGCATATTAGTACATGGATCACGTTTAACCGCATGATTTAGATCTGGGAATTTCAATGGGTCACGTAGAAAAAACACTGGCGTGTTATTTCCAACCATATCCCAGTTACCTTCCTCCGTATAAAACTTAACAGCAAAACCTCGAATATCTCGCTCTGCATCTGCAGCCCCACGTTCACCCGCTACTGTAGAAAAACGCATAAATACGTCTGTTTTTTTACCTATCCCAGAAAATATTTTAGCTTTGGTATACTGGCTAATATCATGTGTTACTGTAAACGTTCCAAATGCACCCGAACCCTTTGCATGCATACGACGCTCAGGAATTACTTCACGATCAAAGTGCGCCAGCTTTTCCAGAAACCAGACATCCTGCATAAGCAGGGGCCCACGACTGCCAGCTGTTACTACATTTTGATTATCACCGACAGGCGCACCATTGGTAGTTGTTAACTTCTTTTTCTCATTCATGTCAGTCTCCTAAATTGTTCGGCCTATATTTTTTATGTCAGCATTTTTATCTAACAAGCATTCATTATTCTCATTAATTTAATATCCATTGTCTTATGTTGCCTCTTTCTCCTTAATTGAGTTCATTAACAAAGACTATGTCATCGTTAAGCGTGGATAATATAACTCGCAACTGCTAAAAGCTTGCTCTGCCACACTTTTTCCAATATTTAACCACATTCTTAAGTTACTGAAAAATAGTGTATTTTTGAAATTCCACATTTAACGGTGACAGAGCCTTAACAAATCAAAAGCAGCCAGTGATGCCTTAGTCCCTTCACCCATAGCAATAAAAATTTGTATGGTACTGTGGTTACATCACCTCAGGCAAATATTCCTTGCTCACTTGTTTGCCCTCGTCCATCAATTACAATTTCACCGTATTGACTCAACTCGATTACGCCTTCAATAAAGCTGCTGTTAGGTACTAAACCAATCTGCACAAAAAAACCTTCGAGGTTTTGTGTTTCAATCTCATCTGTTTCACGATCCTGAGATTCAATACCGGTTACTTTTCTGTTTTCTGCAACAATTTGTTTTGTTGCTACATTTTTCATAATCGTAATATTGTTACGTGCTTCGGCTTGATAAATCAAAACCTGGTCAGTTTTTAATTTCGACAAAAATTCTAATACGGTTACTGACTTAACAATACCTGCAAGATTAAGCGCTGTGGTAATTCGGGAATTAAAGCAGCACACACTAAACAAATCAAAATTAATTTTTTCTATGGTTAATTTCCCGGATTCTATTTTGCTAAAATCTAAAATATCATTAATAACTCTTAACAGTGATTTAGCACTGTTATCTATTTTTTGTAGATAGTTTTTTTGTTTTTTATACAGCTTTGTTTGCAACACTAAATGGCTCATACCTATAATTCCATTCATTGGTGTGCGTATTTCTAGTGACATATTTGCTAAAAATTTCGCTTTTAATTTTGTGCTTTCCTCTGCTATGTTTTTTTCTCTTTTTAGATTATCTTCAAGTTTTTTCTTTTTGCTTATTTCATTGCTCAGTTTCTGATTTTCCC
>JAFLJY010000211.1 GCA_022712755.1 Gammaproteobacteria bacterium | reverse complement strand
CGCCCTACTGCCTGTCGCTACTACCCATCCGGTTTGCTTTCCATGAAGTCGATCAGTGAAGCCAGTGATGAGCGTCACTTCCTGCTAATTAAAGAAGACCACTGTAAAGGCCACGAAGAAGACCATATTCAGACCATTGCTGAATACCGCAAAGATCAGGGCGTAGAAGAATACGACGACCTGAACCTCGAATGGTACCAAATCATCCTGAAGAAAAAATCCACCGGCCCCAGCATTGGAAAACCATCGGATATGAGCTTGCAAATGTTCTTCATGGCAAGTTACGACATGGATCGCTTCCGTCGTTTTGTAATGAGCGATGCCTTCATCAAAATGTATGACTTAAGTGATGACGAATACGCCGAGCTAGAAGCAGACGACATCGCCCTGATGAAATTCGGTTTCAGATTAATGAAACAGGTTTTCTTTGGTGAATCAACCATAAAAGAGCGTGAAGGCGCCTGGGAAGAACGTGTTAAAGAGCGCAAAGAAATCCTGGAATACCGCAAACAGGTAGAAATTTCCAAACACGAACAAAAAACCGAAGAAGCACGCAAAGCAACGATAGACGAAAAATAGTTATAAAGATAGTTATAAGTTTTATGTTATAAGTTGGCAGTAAAGGTCTCTGTTTTTACTGCCAACATAAAACTTAAAATTGATAACTCATCTAATGAACAATAATGTAACCGTAGGCATCCTATCCGACTCTCACGGCTTTTTGGACCCAAGAATAGCCCAGGTGGTCAACCAGTGTGACTACATCGTACACGCCGGTGATATTTTCAATGCACAGGTTTTAGAACAGCTAAAACCATCGATAAAACTGCTAGCGGTTGCAGGCAATAATGATTATCCCGACTTCTGGAAAGCTGAAGAGGCAGACATTGTTAAGTCTTTGCCCGATACTGCCGAACTGCACGTTCCCGGTGGCCTTATCCGTATCGAACACGGTCACCGCCTGGGCAATCACCCTGAACATGACAAATTTCGCAGCGACCATTACGATGCAAGACTGATTGTTTATGGTCACACTCACCACAGGATCATTGATCAACAAGCAGAACCCTGGGTGGTTAACCCCGGTGCTTCCGGAAAAGTGCGCACCCATGGCGGGCCGTCATGCCTGGTGCTTCATGCCAGTGAAGCTGAATGGAAGATTGAAACGGCTTTGTTTGGGGAGTGTTAAAAGTTTTAAGTTTTATGTTTTTTACCTGCTAAGCTGGATCTTATAATCTGGAGCAAAGCATGAATTACAATAAAAATTTCTTAATAAAAGCAACAATGAGAGTACCAATCTCTCCCTCTGTTCGAGATGATAGAGGTATTGAGCGTATGCCCTATCATGCAAAACCCACCGTTTAAAAAATCATTTCAATAACAACAGATAATCCAGCAACACCTTCCGGTTTACAGTCTTAACAAAAATATTGCTGTGGCTACTGTCTATCAACTGCAATGATTTTGGCTCTTTTGCTGTTTCATACAAACGCTCAGCATGGATCATAGCAACCATTTCATCACTTTCCCTGTGCAAAATCCAAATCGGTATTGGCGAGATGCCAGCAATATAATCCAGCGGGCGATAAGAATTATCAACAGTAAATGAAAGTGGCCATTGAAATAACCAGAACAACCAGTTTTTAGACAACACGTCCTGGGTAATGTCATGATAATCACTAAACGCTGAGACCGTTACCAGCGCTTTTATCCTGTCCCGCCAGGCACTGTTTGCAACTGTATATATCGCCATACTGGCACCCAAACTATGCCCCATGACTATTAACTTTTCATCTTCTGGCAATTGCTTAACCACATGAGCAATCGTCAACTCCATATCGCTGATGATATCATCCAGATCAACCTCACCTTGAGACTTTCCGTATCCCCGATAATCAAAGACATAAACATCATAACCTTTTGCCGGCAGCCAGAAAGTATTGGGTAACTGTGTGCTGACGTTGTCACCATTACCATGGAAAAAAATGATGGTTCCAGTACGCTCAACTTCAGCATAAAGTTTCCAGCCATGCAGCTTTATGCCATCAGAGGCTTCAACATATATATCCTCATAAAAAACACCAATTACATCAGGACTAACGGGGTGATGTTTTACCGGGTAAAACAGTAGGTTACTGCACCCAACCAGTAAAAAAAAAGGGAGAAAGAGTGCAAATTTATGCATTATTTTGTTGATAATAAATGGTCAGAAAAGTAAAAGGTGAAAACTACCACAAACAATAAGAAGATGAGATAAAAATAAATAACTATCAAGCTTGCACTACCCCGCATTATTCGCTTAATATCCAGCTTCTTTATAAAAAATAACTATCTATATAGGAGTTAGATAATGAAAAAAATAATTGCAGGTTTGGTTTTAGCCAGTGCATCATCAGTTGCAATGGCAGAAGCGCCGGGCGGTCCGGATTGCGGTTGGGGTAATATGTTGTTTGAAGGTCAGTCAGGCCTTGGTTCTCACATCATTGCATCAATCACTAATGGTACTTCTGGTAACAACACATTCGGCATGACATTTGGTACTAACGGTTGCTCTACATCTGGCACCCTGACTTACGGTGGCAAATCAATGGTTAGCTCAATTATGGGCGAATTTTCTGAAGATGTTGCCGCAGGTGAAGGCGATGCAATGGACACAGTTGCCGTAATCTACGGTGTGGAAAAACAGGATCGAAACACTTTCGCTAAAGTTATGCATGAAAATTTTGCTGTTATCTTCCCAAATGAAGACGTAACAGCCGATAAAATGATGGCTGCAATTGAAAAAGTAATGAAAGCTGATGCTACTTTAGCTAAATACATCACTTAATACATATCACCTAAGCGCTGAATTTTAAAAAGCCCCGTATTTCAGGATACAGGGCTTTTTAATGCCTACCTTTCTACAAAACTGTTTATGTTGCAAACCGCCCTCCTGTTACTTAAAAAATGTAGCTCACTTAAGTACCTCTACCTTTTTTTGCTTTTCCCCCTCAATGTTTTTGCTAGTAATAATAGTGAAATTTTACAGGTGGATATTCTCAACAAAGCACAAACATTGGTTTTATGGGAACATACACAATGGTTAAACTTACTGCACTACCAAAAAGAGTTTAATAATTATGTCAGCCAAGTGGATGATGAACGGTTTTTTTATGCCGTTGATGGAAAAACCAGCCCTGAACATGAACTACTTGAATCCATAAGACAATTATTCATCCAGACAGACAATCACAATCACAATCAACAAACACAGTGTCGATTTATCGCACGTTCAGAGTGGTTAATCAATCAACTCGATATAGAAAAAAATTTACTGCCCATTGTACATTGTGAAGAATACCAGGAGTGGAGAAAGCTAACACAAGCGGATAGTGTCACCATGATCTTTCCAGCCTACCACCTTAATAGCCCATCCTCGATGTTTGGACACACCTTGTTACGGCTTGATAACTCAAACAGCTCTGATTCCGAATGGTTATCGTTCGCGGTTAATTTTGGTGCTGATATAAACAATGATGATAATTCTCTGCTTTATGCTTTCCGGGGATTAGCTGGAGGCTACCCTGGCATATTCATTACTGAACCCTATTTTAAAAAAATACAGGAATACAGCCGCATCGAACATCGTGACATCTGGGAATACAAATTAAATTTAAACCCGGAAGAAACCGACCGAATGATTAAACATATCTGGGAGCTAAAAACCATCAATTTTGACTACTACTTTTTTGATGAAAATTGTTCTTATCGCTTACTTGAATTAATAGAAGTTGCACGACCCACTGTTGAGTTAACGGATGAATTTATTCTTACCGCGATTCCTGTCGACACAGTAAGGGCAATAGAAAATGCACAATTAATAGAATCTGTAAGTTATCATCCTGCAAGTGCAACAAAGATTCAATTCGAACTTGAAAAAATGTCCGACAAAAACCGTAAACTTGTGATGCAATTATCAGAGGACATCAATATAAGCAATTTAAAGGAATTCAGTGGTCTATCTAATAAAGAACAAAAGCAAATCATAAACCTTGCCTACAAGTACTTACGATATCAAAACACTAAAAAAGCAAGAGACCCTGAAATAGCAAAACGAAGTTTTCAATTATTACAAAAACTAAACAGCTACCCGTCAAACATTAGTGTAAATACTAAAATTCCAACACCTCTCCCCCCTGAAAAAGCACATAAAAGTAAACGTTTAACACTCGGTATGGGAGAACGCCTTAACAATAAATATGCTGAATTTGGATTTAAAATGGCATTTCATGACCTTGAAGATAACAAAGACGGTTTTTTACATGGCGCACAAATAAATATGATCAGCCTTAAACTACGCGCTGAGGATAATGTTGGTTTACGTTTATACCAGTTAGACGTTATTGATATTTTTTCACTAACACCCAGAGATCAATTTTTTAATCCGTTATCCTGGAAAGTTTATACTGGCTTTGAAAGGCAACTGACAAAAAACAAAGATCAGCTAAGCTATCATATTACCGGTGGTATTGGCGGCACATGGGAACCAGTAAAAGATTATCAGTATTATGCACTGGCTATTCTCCGACTGGAAAGCAACAAGCAACTAAAAAACACACTGGAAGCTGCGATTGGTTTTACCACTGGGTTTTTATCGCATTTTAAAAATACAACAGCGCATTTACAATTTAGCGGCGAGCAATTTGAAGAAAAAATTTACCGACTTCGCGCACAATACACACAAAATTTTGTACTCTCAACAAACCATTCAATAAAACTTTTTGCCCGGCATCAGTGGCAGGAAAATAACACAGAGTTTTCAGATATTAATTTGAGTTATCAGTATTATTTTTAATTTGGATAGTTTTTACATATACTTAACACAACTTGATTTGCTGCTACACAGGGGCGTTGTATTATGAAACCACACGTTATCTGGTTTAACCAACTTGGCATCAATGATGTTAATACTGTCGGTGGTAAAAACGCTTCACTGGGCGAGATGATTAGCCACCTAAGCGGACTTGGCATTAAAGTACCCGATGGCTTCGCCACCACGGCTCAAGCATATCGTGATTTTCTGGCTCAACAAAACCTGGATGAAAAAATTCACCTTCGCTTACAGACATTGGAT
>JAFLJY010000210.1 GCA_022712755.1 Gammaproteobacteria bacterium | reverse complement strand
CATTGCTTCACCCGCCGGGCAATGACAGGTTTTAGTGTCCGGGTTAAATTCAAATTCACTGGCTTCGATCACGCTTATACCAACTTTCCGCTTACCTGTGATCGGTTTGCGGGTGCTATGGGTTTTATTTTGTTCGCTAATTTAACCACGAAATTTATATTACTAAACATAAGATTCTCTCATTTATTCGTAACTTCTCAATAAGTCCGTGCGGTATATGGTTCTGAGACACGCCGTGAATACATCCCTGTAGGCTTGACGGTAGCATCCATGCTACCGACAGTCTCATCACCATATACCGCACGGACTTATTGAGAAGTTACATTTATCCTTGATTTTTATTATCCTGATTAAAACCTTCAGGCAAACTCTTTACATGCAAATCACGTTGCGGAAAGGGTATTTCAATTCCATGCTCTCTAAAGGCTTTATCAATGGCGAAATTAATGTCGCTGACAATACGTAAACGGCTGTCTACATCATGCAGGAATACACGAAGTTCAAAATTTAATGCGCTATCACCAAATTCTCTGAATAAAACTATCGGCTTAGGCACCGTACCTGTTTTAACAACATCTGCATTGTCTTCAGCTATCGCCATCAATAGTTCACGCACTTTTTCTGTATCCGTACCGTAGGCGACACCTACAGGAATGATGGCACGCCCGCTTTTACTGGAAAGCACCCAGTTTGTCACCTGATTTGATATCAATTCTGAGTTTGGCACGATCACATCTGAGCGGTCAAAGGTTTGAATGCGCGTTGAACGTATTTGTATGTCTTTGACCACACCTTCGGTTTCACCAACCACAATCCAGTCGCCCTTTCGAATAGGTCGTTCAAATAATAAAATCAAACCAGAAACAAAATTATTAACAATGTTCTGCAAGCCAAAACCAATACCCACTGACAATGCGCCGGCGATAATGGCTATATTGCCAAAATTAAACCCGGCAGCAGATAAACCAGCAACCAGGGCAACAACAAACATAATGTAACCAACAATGGTTATCATCGCATCACGAGCGCCCTGTCCCATGGTGGTCATTTTCAGCCAGTTATTTTCCAGTTGCGAACGCACCCAGCTGGATAAAATTATAATGACACCAAAGATCAATAATGCCGACAAAATACGACTGGGCACGATACGGAACTCACCTATTTCAAAACCATGAACCAGGTAACTCCTTAGCTGTTCAATAATGCCGCCACTGTAATCCCAGGCGTTTATAAACAGTACGGCAAAGGAACCCCAAATGACAATAGTGACCAATAAGCGAATCCAGATTAAACCGGGAACCTTTGCATTTTTCTCAACACCCAGAGTTTTATGCATCCGGCGGCACCAGGCGTATTTACCTTCATCAATTGCGTCAAACAAATCTCTGAATAATATTGAAATACCGATAAAAATGACAAACACAAGAAACGACAACATGATAATTCGCCGACTGCCAAAAGCGAGATTGCGGTAGCCCATCCATTCGGCGACCAGAGTCGCTATGATAGCGACGATGACAAGCATCGAAAGATAACGCAGTTTTGGCAGCTTCGGCGATTTGATAATAACCTGTAGCGTCCAGGCAACATTAACCACAAAAAACAGGGAGAAAATATTACGCAACAGCAACAAGTTTGATTCAACAATACTTTGTGAAAACACCGTATAAAAAGCCAGATAACCGATCAAACCTAAAACAGCTAAAACTCTTAAGCGTTTTGCCAGATTTTCTGCAATATAGGGTGAAAAGAATAAAAACAGTGTTGCCGGGGGAACAGGCGAAAATAACAGACGAATAAGAAAGGTTATAACGAAGAAAACAAATAAGCCGATGAACAACTCCATTATAAAAGGTATCTGGGCCACTTCCAGTGTAAGAATAACGGAACTTATTGCAGCAACGGCGGAAACGATCAAATACGGTGCAAAACGAGCCAGAGTCGTGAGTATGGCTCTTAATAAATTTTCAGAAAACGCATCCTGCCAGTGCCGCTTATTCTCCAGCAACAGTAATTTTTTACGCAACCAAAAACCAGTAAATAGTGCAACCAAAATTGCGGCAGCACTTAAAGTGAAATCAATAACATCAATTTCATGTAAGCCTGATTGTGAAAAAATAAACTGCCAGGACTCTTCTAATATCGCGACCGGGTTTTCAAAATAGGTAAAAACAAGTTGAATCATATTCGGGCTTTTGGCCAGATACTTTTCCTTAAAGTAAAATTTTTCCGCCTCATTAATCTGGCCGGCAACCTCGCCACTGCTGGCGATAAATAAATTACACTTTGCTAACGTTTTATCCAGATTTGCTTTTTGCTTCTGATAGGCATTTCTTTTTTTAGTCACTTCAGCGTCTTCGCCTTTAACTTTTTCTCCCAGGCCTTCCATCGCTGTTTTCAGGTCAATCAAAGCTGCTTCGCTATTAGAGGCACATAATGATGCCGCGCTTTTCATTTTAATGGTCAGTTTCGTCCATGCAGCAAGATCGTCCCCATCAAACTGCCCCCTGTTAAGCTTTTTATTTACCCATTTAAGCTGGTCAGACATCTTCTCCATATTTTCCATATCATCGGCTACTGCAGTAGACGGCAGTGAGATGGAAAAAATAAAGAGCATGAGGTGGATAAGGTTTTTCATCGCCATATTATTAATTCATAAATTTATTGTTAGCTGGAAACACCCGCATTATACAACAACGACAAAAGGCACCGTGTCGGTTATTATAAACAGGCATGAAAGCGGAACTATCACTCATTCCAACAGGGAATAAATGATTCTCCAGCTTTCTAAAAGACCCGATCGTCCAGTCTGACCACGGAGATTGTATGGATGTAATGCACAGTATGGCGGTGTTCCGGCGTGTTGTTGAAGCGAAAAGCTTTTCTGCTGTGGCGCGTGAAACCAATATGTCACAGTCCACTGTAAGCAAACATATTGCTGCGCTGGAACAACGTTTAGATACTAAATTACTCAATCGTAGTACGCGCTCAATAAAGCTTACCGAAGCCGGCAAAGAGTATTACCACCATTGCATCCGCATTCTCAACGACTTTCAGGAAGCTGAAGCCAGTGTCGGCAAAGGTA